>JAFPRF010000090.1 GCA_017400965.1 Lachnospiraceae bacterium | reverse complement strand
TCCATTTTGGAGAACATTAAGAAGTTTCAGAATTTCGACGTGTACGGGCATTTGGATTACGTGGTCCGTTATGGCCCTAATCGGGACGCAAACTATAGTTATGAGAAGTATCAGGACGTGATCGATGCGATCCTGATGGAACTGATCGACAAGGAGAAAGGCCTGGAGATCAACACGGGCGGCGTGGGGCGCGGCCTGAAGGACTTCAATCCGTGTCGCGGGATCCTAAAGCGTTATCGCGAGCTGGGCGGCGAGATCATCACGGTCGGGAGCGATGCGCACAAGCCCGAGCACATCGGAACCTTCTTTGACCAGGCCAGTCAAGTCCTTCAAGACTGTGGTTTCCGCTACTATTGCATCTTCGAGAAGCGGGTTCCGCAGTTTGTGAAGCTGACATAGAAACCCTCGGGGGGTGGCCGGCACATGCCCTGCAGAGCATGTATCCAGCCTCCCCCTCGAGGTAATGGATAGCCTCATAACTAACCCAGAATAATCGTGCCTCCTCCGAGGACATTCTCTCCATCATAAAACACAACAGCTTGCCCGGGGGTGGCAGCTCTCACCTTAGATTCAAAACGACATTCTACCAAGTCTTCTCCGATCTTTTCGATCGTACAGTATTCCCCATTATGGTTATAGCGGATTTTGGCCTTGACGCGCATGGGTGCGGTCAGGTCTTCAATGGACATAAAGTTTAGTTTGTTGCAAAGGACGCGGTCGACGAATAGTTCTTCGTTTTCGCCGATGACGATTTCGTTGGTGTCCGGGCGGATTTCGGTGACAAAGACGCGATGGCCCATGGGTAGGTCGAGGCCGCGGCGTTGGCCGATGGTATAGTGGGTAATGCCTTTGTGGATGCCAAGGATGCGGCCGTCGGGGGTGACGAAGTTGCCAGGACCAGGAACGCGCCCTCCCGCTTCTCTGTCAATGAAGGCAGCGTAGTCATCGCCGGGTACAAAGCAGATTTCCTGGCTGTCGGGCTTGCCAGCCACGGGGAGGCCTGCTTTGGCGGCGATCTCGCGGATGGCTGTCTTTTCGTAATCACCGACGGGCATCAGCGTATGGGAAAGCTGGTGTTGGGTCAAGTTGTAGAGCGCGTAGGTCTGGTCTTTCGCAGCCGTCACGGAGTTGCGGATGCAGTAGCGTCCGTTGGGGAGTTGTATGATCCGCGCATAGTGGCCGGTCGCGATGTATTCGGCGCCGAGCTCTAGGCTACGCTTAAGCAGGGCTTCCCATTTGACCTTGCGGTTGCATAAAATGCACGGGTTGGGCGTTCTGCCACAGAGGTATTCTTCCGTAAAGACATTGATGACTTCACGGCGGAAGACGTCCTTGAAGTTCATGACATAGTACGGAATGTCGAGTACTTGTGCCACTCTTCTCGCATCTTCCACGGCGGAGGCGCCGCAGCACCCTCCGTTCTCCTGAATGCGGCAGGAATTTTCATCCTCCCAGATCTGCATGGTCACGCCGATCACGTCATACCCCTGCTCTTTGAGTAGGAGCGCCGCGACGGAGGAATCCACGCCGCCGGACATGCCGACCACGACTTTTTTCTTATTTCTTTGGATGTTCACGGCGGGCGTCTGAATTTGGTAGCCCATCATCTTTCGTATGTCTTCCACGATCTTTTTTAGGGTGTCAACGGTCTTGTCCACCTCTTCCATCGTGTTTTCTTCAGAGAGCGTAAAACGCAGGGACCCTTTCGCCTCTTGGGCGGTCCTTCCCATGGCAAGGAGAACATGCGAGGGTTCGCTGCTTCCAATGGTGCACGCCGATCCGCTGGATGCGCAGATGCCCTGAAGGTCCAGCTGAATCAAAACGGATTCGCCTTCCACGGGCGGAATGCAAACGCTGACATGACCCGAAAGGCGCTCTGCCCCCTTGGCATTGATGCGAATGTCGGGAATTTCATCTTCGAGAAGCTGTATAAAATGCCTGGATAGCGACGCTGTCTTCTCTCTCGCCTGCGTCATGTTTTCCAGCGCAAGTTCCGCAGCCTTTCCAAAGCCCACAATGCCGGCCACGTTTTCCGTGCCCGCTCTTCTGCCGCGTTCCTGAGTGCCGCCGTGGATCATGGCCTCTAGGCGAATGTCTTTTCGGATATATAAAAGGCCCACGCCCTTAGGTCCGTGGAGTTTGTGTGCACTGGCGCTGAGGAGATCGATCTGCATCTCCTTTACGTCGATGGGAATATGACCAAAAGCCTGTACGGCATCCACGTGAAAGAGAATGCCATGTGCCCTTGCGATCGCACCAATCTCGGCGATGGGTTGTATGGTTCCGACTTCATTATTTGCAAACATCACGCTGATGAGGATCGTGTCAGGGCGAATGGCGTGCTCCACCTGTAAAGCATCCACTCTTCCCTCGCTGTCCACGTCCAGATAGGTCACGGAAAAGCCCTGCTTTTCCAATGCATGGCAGGTGTTTAAGACGGCATGATGTTCAATTTTCGTTGTAATGATATGCTTGCCCTTGGATTCGAGTGCATGCGCCACGCTGGTCAGCGCCCAGTTGTCGCTCTCCGAACCACCCGAGGTGATAAAGATCTCCTCCGGCTCAGCGCCGATCACTCCGGCAAGCTTTCTTCTCGCCGCAGAGACTGCTCTTTTCGCATGGCTTCCCAGGGAATAAACAGCACTGGGATTTCCATACTCTTCCCGTAAATAGGGAAGCATTTCCTCCAGTGCCTCGGGGGCGAGCTTTGTTGTTGCGGCATTGTCCATGTAAATCATAAAGGTTCTCCATTCGATAAAAGCTCAGGTCCGTCACTGCGGCCCTGAGCTTTGTTCACTCATGCGTTTGCTTCGTTATTTGAGCATTGTCTTTAGCTCATCCATGAAGGTGTTGATGTCCTTAAATTCGCGGTATACGGAGGCGAATCTGACATAAGCGACCTCATCTAAGTCCTTGAGCTTATTCATGACGATCTCACCAATCACGCGGCTGGGAATTTCCTTATCTTCCATGCTGAAGATCTCATTCTCCACCTCGTTGACGAGATTGGTAAGCTGCGTCGCGCTGACCGGTCTCTTGTGGCAGGCACGAAGCACGCCCGCTTCAATTTTCTCACGGTCATAGGTCTGGCGATTGTTGTCCTTCTTGATTATGATCAAGGGGATGGTCTCAATCTTTTCGTAGGTAGTGAATCTCTTCCCGCACTCATCACATTCCCTTCTGCGGCGAATGGAATTGTTGTCTTCGGCAGGTCTCGAATCGATCACGCGGGTATTTTCCTGATTACAATAGGGACACTTCACTTTGGTTCCTCCTTGTTTTCAAAATACTCAAAACCTATGATAATATTACGCTTTTTCCAGCATTACGTCAATGAAAATCGTTTTCCGTAAAGGCGTCTCCTACTCGATGCCAGGTACGCCGCTGCATTTCGGGATCGTATTAATGGTACCATCCTCATTATAGGTAAACTCAGCGACGCAAACGCTTCTGTGGAAGAGGCTTCCTCCGGGCAACTCGCCGGTATGATAGAACAGATAGGAATGTCCCTTGAAATCGCACACGCCGGGATGGTTGGTAAATACGCCGCCCTCTTCCGTCATGAGTACGCCGCCGTAGTTCCAGGGACCGGTGGGGCCGTCACTGGTGGAATATGCCAGATGCTCGTCGCGCTTGCCCTCGCCGAACGCCGCGTATACCATGTAATACTTTCCGTTTCTCTTATAAAACCAAGGGCCCTCGCCATAGGTGGTTCCCGTCATGTGGCTGCCCTTCGCAAAGGACTCCACCGTCATGGGGATCTTTACCACGCCAACTTCCTTGTTGTACGAGATCATATCCTCGTTCAAGAGCACGTATCTCAGCTCCGGATTGCCAAAATAGAGATAAGCCTGGCCATCATCGTCAATGTAAACGGTCGGGTCAATGTCATTCCAGTCGCCCTCGTCTACCAGAGGATAGCCAAGATCCTTGAACGGGCCTTCGGGCTTATCGGAAATGCCTACGGCGATTGCCATGCCGCCGCCCGTCTTATGTACGGGGCAATAGAGGTAGAACTTTCCGTTTCTCTCAATGGCCTGGGGCGCCCAAGCTCTGTCATCCGCCCACTCGATGTCGTCGAGGGAGAAAATCTTTCCATGGTCGGTCCAATGCACCATATCCTTCGTGGAAAAACACCTCCAGTCGATCATGGTATAGAAATCATTGACCAGTTGATCTTCATCATGCGTTGTATAAAGATAGAGCGTGTCGCCGTACACCATGGGTGCGGGGTCGGCAGTGTAAATGTTCTTAATGATGGGATTTGAACTATATTCCATAGATGCCTCCTTCGCATAAGCTTTTTCGATATTGTACCAAAATTTCGCCCGTAATTCAACAATTCCGCGCGAATAATTTGTATCGTTTTACCATGTTTTCCCCTCTTCCAAAAGCCGACATAGTATGTTAGAATAATTGAATCATTAGACCCAGAAAGAAGTGAATGCTTTATGAAACATAAGAAACTTTTGGCAAGACTCCTCCTGCCGCTCTGCGTACTATCGCTAGTGGCATGCGGGCAAAAGACGGCGGATAAGAACGTTGCCACCGTGGAGACCTTTCAGCGCGTCGGCGACCTAACCGATACCAGCGTCAAGGAATATCCCTACGAGACGAAATCCTCCTACATGATCTACTACGGCGAGCTCAACCAGAACATCATCAACGAAGCAAAGCAGTACGAGGTATTCATCCTCCATCCCCGCATGGGCAACGTGACCCGTGATCAGGTACAGGAGATCCGCAAAAGCGGCACCATTGTTCTCGGCTACATCACCATCGGTGAGGATCTTCGTACCGCGAACATGACGCCGGAGCAGATGCGCAGCGACAGTCGTTTTACCGGTGACGGTACCGGCCCCAAGGTAGACCCCAGAGAAAGCGGCAATCATAATCTTTCCGCGGACGACATTGCCGGCAAGTCCTCTCCCGGCGGTACGGGCTTCGCTTCGTACTTCCTCGACGACAACGATCATGACGGCGAGCCTGATTTCAACCCGAATTTCAAATGTGCCTATACCAATATCGGTGATCCAGCTTGGTTCGAAGTGTTGGACAAGATGACCATCGATGGCGAAGAAAAAATCCCGGGGATCCGTGAGATCCTGTCAGACGATTACGGACGCGCCCTCGGGTGTGACGGGTTGTTCCTCGATACCATTGATACCTGCGCGCCGAACAGCTTCACCTCTGACGAGGATCCCGGAAGAACTCGTTTCGAATGGACGGCACCCGGCGTTTTGGAGTTCACAAAGCACTTAAAGGAAGCCTATCCTAATAAGCTCGTTTTGCAAAACCGCGGCATCTTCTTCTATAATCCGCAGTTGCCGCATTATCAGTATACGCCTCGCGCTTACGTAGATTACGTCATGTACGAGAGCTTTATGCTCGACTCAAATCCGGGCGTTTTATACAATGAGAGCTTCCACGCCGACAACCTCTACGCTTATGCGCCAAAGCTGATCGCCGAAGCCTCCCGTCCTGATGGCTTCCAAGTCCTCTCCCTCGGCTATGCCGAAGGCCCTGAAGAATACCAGCTGAAGGAAACGCTCGTCGGTAACTCTACGGTCGGAAATGACATTTTGATGGCTGACGCGAAGGTTGCGGAGGACCTTGGATTCATGCATTACATCACGGACGGTTACGTGACCATGACCAACGATTACGTGATCCACCTCCCCAAGGAGGATGACGTCACGGCGCCCGTTTGGAGTAGCGTTTATAACGATTCCACTTCTTGGCCGCCACATGCGCCAACCGCCCGCGTCGGCGTCAGCGAGGTTGTCGCGGGGAAAGGCAGTGCGATCGTTCGTTGGGATTTAGCGACAGACGCCGCTCCCGTGGAATATGTTTTGTATTATCAGCAGGCAAAGTTTGATTTCGAAGCAGATCCCGAGCTTTCGTCAGCAACCAGTGTTGTTCTCACCCCTGAGGTGGGCGATGGTTACGTAAACGGCACCTCTCCCAGCGTTTATCCCTACCAGGCAACCATCGACGGTCTGGAGTCAGGGAAGACCTATTACTTCCTACTCCGCGCCAGAGATACGTCAGAGAATCATAACGAGGACGACAATACCGTTGTTCTGAATTGCAAGATCAAATAGCATTCACTACATGAAAACAGGGTGGAACTCCAAATGGGTTCCACCCTGTTCTTTTTGCAATTATTTCACTTGCAATGTAATGTCTAAATGAATCTTCGGCAAGGCGATGCGGTACAGCTCTGGCAGAGCCGGTCCGCAGCTGGCGGAACCAACGCCCGCCATCTGTGCGTCCACGCAGACCACCGTGCTGTCAGATTTCTCCAGTTCGAAGTTGTGGCGTTTTGCTGCAAGCTCTTCCTGTGTATACTCACAAGCACTGAACGAGAAGGGCTTTGCCGCCGTAAAGCGAATGTCTGCGTTCGATCCGTTTATGGTCATCTCTCTGCAGTCAAAGTGCGAGGAATTCTCCTGCGGCTTAATGTAATCCTCAAAGGAATCCGCAACCTTCGCCGTAAACCTTCCGAGATAAGATGCCTGATGCTTATCTGCGTAACTCTCATACGGGCCATAGCCATAATAGGTAAATGCATCAAAGTCTTTCTTTAGGAACAGACGAACGCCAAATCTCGGGAGGAAGGTCACCTTATTGGAGGTCTCGCCGTCGCTGACGATCCGAAGGGTTCCATCCGCACTGATCTCGTAAATCGTCGTTCCCTTGTAGAAGGGCTGATACATATTCCAGCCGAAGGACTCCTTGACCTTGAGGATCACCTTGCCCTCTTCCTTCGAGAGCTCCGTGGAGTAGATCTTCGTATCGTAATCGTTTAGGTGCGCACGATACCAATCTCCTCGCATATTGTCGTTGTCCACCGGGGCACGGAAGAAATTGAATGCCATCGGACGATCGAGCAGCTCCTTGCCATCCTTCTTGATCTGCGCAAAGGAACCGATTCTCTTTTGATAGAGGTATTCGACATTTCCTGCCGTGATGACGATGTTTTCTTCATTGTCCAAAATGGTCAATTCGCCGCTGATCGCTTTATTTTCGGGCTTTTTCTCGCCCTCGGACAATTGCAGTTGGTCGAAGCAGACCTCGTACCCTTGCTCACACCAAAGCTCATTTTTCTTTGCCGTAAAGAGGAATCGAATATATGCTTCACCCGGAAATTTCAGTCCTGCTACGTCCGGAAGCTCGATCGTCGTTTTTCCCAAGGGTTCTACCGCGAAGTCAAAACTTCCCTTCTTTATAATGTCGCCCTCTTCCATGATCTCATAGCTTCCATTCAGAAGTTCCCCTGCATTTGCGAACGCCAAGAAGCTTTGGATCACGAAGGTGCCATCCTTTTCACCCTTGCTAACGCGCACGGGGCGATACACCTGCTTTAATTCCAAAAGACCCGTGTGCGGTCTTCTGTCGGGATAGCAAAGACCATCCATGCAGAAGTTCCCGTCATTATGTCTCTCGCCGAAATCTCCGCCGTAGCCATACTTGATCTTACCATCTTCCGTTTCACCTAGCGGCACGGTATGATCACACCACTCCCAAACGAGTCCGCCTACGAATCTGTCGTTGCTATAGAACACGTCCCTATAGGTCTCCAGATCTCCAGGGCCATTGCCCATGGCATGGCAATACTCGCAAAGAATAAACGGTCTGGGATCTTTTTCCAAAATGGTCGGCATCACCTCAGGCGGCGTATACATCTGAGAAACCATGTCGAGCACGTCATTGGATGTTTCATCCAGATGATGGGTGCTCTCATAATGAACGAGTCTCGTATCGTCCATTCTCTTGATCTCCAGCGCGCCCTCGCGGAAATTGGTGCCGTATCCGCTCTCATTTCCCAGAGACCAGAAGATGACGCAAGGGCGGTTGATATCTCTTGCCACCAATAATCTCTCGCGGTCAACGATCGCATTTAGGAACATCTCATCACTTGCCAGCAGCGCAATGCCGTTATAGCCGTTCTGTGCGCTCCATTTAAAGTCATTATACACGTCGACGCAGCCATGCGCCTCCACGTCAGCCTCATCGATCACATAGAACCCGATCTCATCGCAGAGCTTATAGAACAGCGGTGCATTGGGATAATGAGACGTACGGATAGCGTTAATGTTATGCCTCTTCATCTGAAGCAAATCCTTACGCATCTGCTCTACCGATGCCACGTAGCCCGTGTCAGGATAGCTGTCATGACGGTTGACGCCGCGGATCTTTAATGGCTGTCCGCTGATCTTGATCACGCCGTCCTCCAGCGTCACGCTGCGAAATCCCACCTTTTCTCCGATGATCTCATGCTCCGTCGATAGCTCTAATCGATAAAGATAAGGAATCTCCGCTGACCATAACTGAACGTTTTCGATCAGGCCGCTGCAGGCGGTACCTTCCGCCACGCTTCCCGCCGCGACCACCGTCCCCTCCTGATCCATCAGCCTGAAGCTAGCATCGCACCCATAAACCGTCAGTTCAAAGGTTGCCTGCTTTGTTTTCGGATCAAGCAGGGTCTTTACGCGGAAATTTTCAATTCTTTTCTCCGGTCTCGACAGCATATACACGTCGCGGAAGATACCGGAAAGGCGGATCTTATCCTGATCCTCAAGATAGGTTCCGTCGCACCATTTAAGGACTGCCACGGTGATGCGGTTCTCCCCTTCTTTTAAGAAAGAAGTCACGTCAAATTCGCTGGTATGGTGAGATACCTGCGAATAACCAACGAAAGCATCGTTGACATAAAGATACAGACAGCTGTCCACGCCCTCAAATCCAAGGATCCTACTAAATCCGTCCGCATGGTATTCATAGCTTGTCTGATAGATGCCCACGGGAATGTCATCCGGAACAAATGGCGGATCAAAGGGAATGGGATATACCACGTTCGTATACTGCGCGCGATCATAGCCATGCAGCTGCCAGTTCGCGGGCACCGGAAGCTTTTCCGAAAATGCCATATGAAGGAAATCATCTTCCAGGTCAATGATACTGGAATAATACTTAAAATCCCAGGTACCATTCAATAACTGAAACGCCATGGATTCTTCCCTTGCCGCGAAGGGATCCTGCCCTAGCGCAAAGGGAATAAAATACGCATGGTCCGGCATGGTTCCAATATGAAGCTTTTCAGGGTCTTCATGATAGATCATGTAGCTCTTCGGCGTTCCCGCCTTACAGAAATCTGCAACGTTCATTCATCTGCTCCTTTATCGTTAAAATGTATAGGAAGTCCAATTCTTCGGGGCCTGATCAAATCGATCCTTTTGTTCAAAAAGCAGATTGTTCATCCAGGCGATCGCATCGACAACGCCGTCCTCATCAAAGGTAAACTCCTGCCTTGTCTTTTCTTCCTCAGACGTGCTCGCATAGTTAAAGGGCTCCGGCCAAACCGTAACGAGGAGCTTTTTTCCCTCATCGTCCTCCTTCTTTTCCAAACGATAACGCATGCCCTGATGGCAACCGGTGTATTCTGTTTTTTTCAAATATTCCATGGACAAGATGTCCTCTCTCTGTATCACGCTCTCAACCTCCCACACTAGAAAATCACGCCCTTTCATTATACCCTTTTTCCGTCTTTTTGCCAATAGAAAAAGCCACCGGGGACAGTTCTTTTTGACTCATTTCAAATGAGTCAAAAAGAACCGTCCCCGAT
>JAFPRF010000089.1 GCA_017400965.1 Lachnospiraceae bacterium | reverse complement strand
CTTCTCCTTGCAGTAGTTCAGGTAATCCACGGCGTATTTGTAGCTGAAATCCTCGGTACCGATGCCGGCGAAGAGCTTCGGAAGCTTTGTGCCTTCCGCTGCCGCCTTGTCGATCCAGTACTTGGAGTCGTTCATGCTGTCGCGCAGCTCGTCAATGCTGCCAAAGTCCAGTGCCACGACGCCGCAGGGATCGTCCACGCTCTTCGATGCGAAGGACGCGGGATCCGTAAAGAGGTCCACGATCTTGGAAATACCGGACAAATTGGCTGCTGCCGCAAAGTCCTCGGGACAATTGAAGGCCCACTTGAATGCGCCGTAGCCACCCATGGAAAGACCTGCCACAAGGCGCTTGTCCGCCGTCTTATTGACGGGCAGCAAGGTCTGCGAAACCGCGATCACTTCATCCTTTAGGAAGGTGAAATAATTGTAGCCGTACTTCATGTCGGCGTAGAAGCAGCTGCCGTCCACCTCAGGCATCACGACTGCGACTTCGTTCTCATCCGCATAGCGCTCAATGGAGGTATAACGGATCCAATCAAGACCATTGCCCGCGCCGCCGTGCAGCAAGTACAGCGTTGCCTTGGGCTCCTTCCCCTCGTGCGTGCAGGCAGGGAGGATATAATAGATGCTGGTGTGATAGCCGAGCACCGTTGACAGATAATCAAAATGCATCATTCCCATGGCCTACACCCCCTCTATCATCTTATCGAGCATCATGGGCAGCATGCTGTCCCAATATACCCACTCATGTTTTCCGGGGCTCTCGTACCACTCGATGGGTACGCCGGCCGCCTTCGCGTCCTCCGCAAACTTCTTCGCGCCGGGATAGAAGCCATCCTCCGTGCCGCAGCAAGCATAGAGTCTCGGGAACTCGGTCCCGTTCTTTAACATCTCGCGATAGAGGTGCTTAAAGTCATTCCTGCTGCCGCGGTACTCTTCGATCGTACCGAAGGAATTGTTCACGCGCACGGACATGGGGCTGTAGAATCCGAGTTCTTCCAGGTCGCCTGCACCGGACATGCCAGTCGCTGCCGCAAAGAACTCCGGGCAGTTGAGCGCGAACTTAAAGGAACCGTGGCTTCCCATGGAATTGCCGAGCACGTAATGGTCCTTGCGCTCACGGGATACCGGGAACATGTTCATGACCATCTCCGGCAATTCCTTGGAAATGTAGTCAAAGTACTTCTTGCCGTGCACCATGTTACTGTAAAAGCTGTTGCGCACCTCAGGGAAGATCACGACCATGTTGCGCTCGTACGCATACTCTTCAATACGCGTTCTGCGCAGGTAGAGCGTAGAATCATCCGAGCCGCCATGCATGACAAACAGCAGTCTTTTCTTCCCGTAGTCCTTATAATAATCCTTGTAGTCCATCTTGTCGCGCCAGCCCTCATAGGTCGGGACGATGGCACAAATATTCGTCTGTTCCCCAAGCGTCTTGGAGTAAAACGTATACCGAATAACCCCCATGTTTTACTCCCCTTTTACAGCGTTACGCCGTTCTTCTTAAGTAACTCTCTTGCGCTCTCCACGGAATCCACGCCGGTCTTATTCTTGATCGGTGCAAACTCCTTCTCGCGAACCACCTCATAAGGCAGGCAAGAAGACATCTGATGGATCATGTCAAGCACGAGGCTCTCGAACTTGTAGCCGTTGGGTGACTCAGGCTTAACGAGATTGCCGTTCTCATCGAGATAAGGGATCTTCTTCTCCACGATGTGCAGAGGAAGGCTCGCCATCATCTTCTCAAGATCAGGTACGTAGAACAGGTAGTTCAGGATCACGCCGAAGTTGTAAGCGGGCTCGCCCTTCTCATTCTTCGCGTCCATAAGCTCCTCGGTCATGTCATAGTATTCCACGATGGAGGGCTTGCCGTCCTCTAAGCACATGCAGCCAACCTTCTCGTCGGGAGCGGCCTTGCGAACCACCTTTGCGCCAACCACGCAGTTTTTCTGGATCGTTGCGCCAATGAAGCAAGGATCAGCGATTCTCTGAAGTACGTTGTCCACAGCGAATACGTTGAACCACTCGATGCCCTGCTCATGCACGAGATCAAGCAGTCCGTTCTTCTTCAGAGAGATAAACCAGCCGCCGTTACCGTTGGGAGAGGTGGAAAGCTTGCCCTTCTCCTCGAGGTAGATCTTTCCGTTGTAGTCGGTTGCCGCAGCCATCTCCTGTTTGAAGAAATGTACGTAATCCTTGTTGTAACCGAAGAAATTATGCTCGGTCAGGAAATGAATCGTTGCGTCGTTATTCTTGTCACTGGTCATGATAAAGAGATGGAACCACGCGTCCGCCTGCTTCACAACGTCGAGCATGTTACCTATCAGGCACTCGAAGATGTACAGCTCACGGGTGATGCCGACATTGTACATGCCCTTCGGGTTATCGCTGCCGAGTCTCGTTCCCATGCCGCCTGCAAGAAGCAGTGCGCCAACCTTACCAGCCTTGATGGCCTCAATACCGGTCTTTGTAAAGCTCTCCTTATTTGCCTCAATCTCCGAAAGCTCCATCGCGCCAAGGGGAGAGATCACGCCGCGCTTTACCATGTCCTCTTTATGCTTGCAGCACTCGATCACGTCCATGTCGGTCGCCTCGATCTGCGCGAAGAGCACCTCCTTTTCCGCGTCGGTCAGCTCATTTACGTACTTGAGTACCTGCTCCTGACCGTACTTGGAAACCTTTTCCTTTACCTGTTCATAAGTCATTGCCATTTTGAAAATCCTCCTTTAGAGTTCTCAATTCCTTTTGTATTGTATCACTTATTGTATATTCAGACAACTTAAGAAATAGTGAAGAAAGAGTGAAGAAAAGCCTAGGTATCACGCTTTCATTGCTTTCGCGAACTGGGCCTCGAACTCGTCCGTCCCTTCATAAAAGGCCTTCACGTCCTTATACACCCTGCGAAGCTCATTCCATTTATCCTTATACAGCGTCATGACTGGACGGAACTGCATGCAGGAAAGAACCTTGCGATAAGCCTCCTTCAGCTCATCCTGCAGCTCCTCTTCCATCTCCTCCTGATGGTAATGGAGCACCTTCGCCGTCAGGCGCTGAAACTTTTCCGTGTCAAGATCTGCGCGCGCATTGGTCAAAAACTCCTGCAGGTCCTTGCGCGCCTGCTTCTCCTCGTCGGTCATCGTCTCCTTCGTTCCCCGCGCGGGTCCCTTTTTGATCTCATCGATGGCGCGCACGTCGCCGGAAAGAAGGCGCCTGATCAGGTCAGCGAGTTCTGGCACCACAAACTCATCATACTCGTAGTGCATCATGTCCTTCCCGAGGCTGTCCGTCTCATCCGTCGGCGTTTCAACGTAATTCTTAATGATCCGCAGCTCCTCCAAACCCTTTTGAAACGCATAAGGTCCGTAGGCACCGTCATAGGAACGGTGTACGTATTTTCCAAACCGCATGGTGGTTTCCTGATAGAGCTTTTTGAGCTCCTCTTCATCCATCCGAACCTCCTGCTTTACCAGGATCGGATCTTGGT
>JAFPRF010000088.1 GCA_017400965.1 Lachnospiraceae bacterium | reverse complement strand
GCAGTACATTATTCAAGTGAAAAAGGACTATGATGAGACGAGCCTTCTAACACAGCTGGGCGCTGGAGATGGTCCGGTGATCATTGACACGAACCTGACGGGTTTCGAGGAGCTGGAAAAGCTCTGGCAGCCGCTGGACGGGTTTTTGGAACAGACGGGACTGGCGGATGAACTTATCCCGAAGGCACTGGAATTTGGCAAGATTGGAAATACCACCTACGGAATTACGCAAACCTTTCGCCTTGATACGCTCGTGGTACCGGAATTAGGGCCGACGGACTGGGATTATGAGGGATTTTTGAATGCGCTGGAGAGCTTTAATGGGGCAGCCTACGCTGACATTTTTGCGGAAGGGCAATGGACGGATCAAAGGGAGCGGTATCTGGGTCTGCTCATGAACGGCATGGAGGACAATTATTTCTTCGATGCAAAGACGGGAAAGACGATATTTGAAACGTCGTCGTTTGAGAGAGTGCTAACACTTTCCAAAAAGGCGACAAAGTGTCCGCCAACGGAATCATGGAAAGCTATTTTGGAAGGGGAGGCGCTTTGTGAGCGGGAATATGTTTTTAACGTGCAGCAGGCGATATTCTTGCGAAGAAAGCTGGAAGCGAAAGGCGTGCGTGACATAGGATTCCCGACGAAGGATGGCGGAAAGCATCGTTTGGTTAGCGGTTCAGTTCTTGCCGTACGCCGCACGGCCAGTGATGAAGAGAAAAAGGTCGCATACACCTTCCTAAAAATGTGTCTTTCAAAGGAAGCGATCGATTCCCTTGGCACCTTTTTTCTCTCCGTGCGAAAGGACGTCATGGAGGAGGACTTTCGAGA
Organism: Lachnospiraceae bacterium; assembly: GCA_017400965.1. Classification (GTDB taxonomy): domain Bacteria; phylum Bacillota; class Clostridia; order Lachnospirales; family Lachnospiraceae; genus Acetatifactor. Next base: position 4,684 of record JAFPRF010000088.1, on the reverse strand, counting down.
GTATGAGGAACAGGTGGCGCTGGCGAAATCGCTGGATGCCTACACTCCCTATGATCCGGATAAATGGCCGGAGCTTGACTGGGAAGCAGATACGAAGTTTTTGTATGACATGATTGAGAACAGCGTGACAGAAAAGCAATTTCCGACAGGCCTTCAGCAGGTATTTGACGAGGAGTTTGGAGAGTACCTTGCTGGCAGGATCAACTCAAAAACGCTGGGAGAACATTTAAAGAGCAGAGTTTGGCTCTATTTAGAAGAATCAAAGTAGTGAAAAACCGTGGAGGCCTAAGGGTTCTCCACGGTTTCTGTTTGGCTGGACTCTGTTGTCGTCTGGTTTTGCGGTAGATTGTTTGCTCTTTCCTGGCCGAAGAAATCCACCCAGGTCATGATGCCATAGATCACGACAAGCATGATGACGAGCAGGATCATATCCTTCGCATCAAAATGGTTCCGCTCTTTTAAATGACCGGGACCATTCTTTTTTTTCTTATTTTTCTCTTCTTTTTCCTGATTGTTTTCCATGTCGCACCTTCGTTTTTTATGTGGTAAATACATTATATCTATCTTTATCCAGAGAAACAATATTTTTTTCAGTCTTTTCTCATAACATATTGCAATTTAGCACAGTAAAGTGTATATTTATATAAGATTTTATAAAAAATTTAGAATTTGAGAATGATTTCATGGAATACACGATCGATAGCGCCGCAGAAAAGCTCTTATCCAGTTTTCATGCATATTACAACGTAAAAGAGTATACGGAAGACGAAGAGAATGCCCAGATAAAGGGTCTTCCTCTTCGGGCGCTCTGTGAATATTATGAGAAATCGCAAAAGTACGTCCTCTCTCAGAAGGCGGAGCTTTGGTCGGAAAACTCAGAAGAATTTTTATTCCTCTTTCAGGTAGAGCACTTAACAAAAGAGCTTTTTGAAAAATGTAAGGATTATGCCTGGGATGAGGGCATGAAGCTGGCACACATCGGGCCTGGTCACATGTACACCTACGTAACGCCCATGTTTGTCTGCGGGACCTGTGATGAGGATGCGAAAAAGGCCCTCAAGAAATGCAGGAAATTCAAAAGTTTTCGTTTCTCTTTCCACGGTTGGATGGATCTTCATACGGCCGCGATTGAGGTTCAAAATAATCAAATTTCTTCTAACGCTGGCGGTAGAAGCGTGGAAAAGGTAATGAAAAAGGTGTTGTTCAATTCTAACAAGAAAAGGAGATGATTTTTGAATGAACACATTAGTACTACTCATCATTTGCATTGCCGTTCTTTTAACCGGCTACATTTTGTACGGCGGATGGCTTTGCAAACAGTGGGGCGTAGGGGAGAATAAAGAAGAGACTCCCGCACATACGCTGCAAGACGGCGTAGATTACGTTCCCGCTAAGGCTCCCGTCCTTATGGGACATCATTTTTCATCCATCGCAGGTGCCGGCCCCATTACCGGCCCCATCGGCGCAGCAATGTTTGGTTGGCTGCCCGTAACGCTCTGGGTACTTGTCGGCGGTATCTTCTTTGGTGGCGTGCATGACTTTGGCGCACTTTTTGCTTCCATCCGGCATAAAGGCCAGTCCATCGGAGAGATCATTTCCGTAAACATGAGCCGTCGCGCAAAGAGATTATTTATCATTTTCTCTTACCTGACCCTGATCCTTGTTGTCGCAGCATTCGCATCCATCGTGGCTTCCACCTTTGGCGCAACCGTAAAGGACGGCGTCATCGATAAGGCAGCCAGCTCCGCAAATGCATCCGTAGCAATGGTATCCCTGCTCTTTATCGTGATCGCCATTATCTTCGGTTTTGCGGTATATCGCCGGAATGCGCCCATGCTGATTTCTTCTATTTTGGGCGTGGTTGCCATCGTGATCTGCATGGTTGTTGGCATGAACTTCCATCCCATTTACCTGACCTCGAAAACTTGGATGATCATCGTTGGTATTTACATCGCCATCGCATCCGTAACTCCCGTTTGGATCCTGCTTCAGCCTCGTGATTACTTAAGCTCTTTCCTTCTTTACTCGATGCTGATCATCGCAGCTTTCGGCGTTATCGGCGCTCATCCTTCCATGGATGCCTTCCCTGCATTTGCTGGTTTCGCAGTAGATAACGGAAACGGCGTTCAGCTCCTGTTCCCGATCCTTTTCACCACCGTTGCCTGCGGTGCCATCTCCGGATTCCACTCTCTGGTTTCCTCCGGTACCACCTCCAAGCAGTTGGACAAGGAAAAGGACGCCAAACCCATCGCTTACGGCGGCATGCTTCTCGAGTGCGTACTTGCAATTCTGACGCTGTGTGCCATCGCTTATGCTTACAAGTGGAACGCTGCAAATCCTGACGCAAAGCTCGCTGGTGCTACCGCGATCTTCGCAGGCGGTATCTCCAAGATGGTAGCTACCATCCCTGGACTGGCTGGTTTTGAGAACATTCTTTATACCTTACTGGTGCTGACCTATTCCGCATTCTGTCTGACCTCTTTGGATACCGCAACTCGTCTTGCAAGATTCATGTTCCAGGAGTTCTGGCTGGAGCCCGGACAGACGCCCAAGGACATCAAGTCCGGTTACAAGAAGCTGATGGTAAATCCTTACTTTGCAACCATTCTGACCGTAGTTCTCGGCATCCTTCTTGGCATGACCGGTTACGCAAAGATCTGGGGCCTCTTTGGTGCAGCAAACCAGTTGCTCGCAGGTCTTGGTCTCCTCGCAGTAGCAACCTGGCTTGGCAACATTGGTAAGAACAACAAGATGTTCCTGATCCCCATGGCCTTCATGATGGTAGTTACCATCTGCTCCCTGTGCCTGACCGTTAAGAACCAGATCGGCATCATCATTAAGGGCGGCGCTGACTGGGGTCCTTACGCACAGACTGTTCTTGGCATTCTTCTCATCGTCCTTGCCATCATCCTCGTGATCGAAGGCATCCAGACCCTGAGCAAGAAGAAAAAGGTCGCTTAAGTTTTAAGTCATAAAAATAGAGAAAGCGTTGGCGGTTGCCAGCGCTTTCTTTTATTCTTCATCATTTTTCTTTTTGGACATTGGCAGGGTGAAGACGAATTCGGTGCCGACGCCTTCGGTGCTGATGACGTTGATGTTTTCGTTGTGGGAGTTGATGATCTCTTTCACGATGGAGAGGCCGAGGCCGGTGCCCTTCTTATCCTTGCCGCGGGAGAGGTCGGACTTGTAAAAGCGGTCCCAGATCAGTTTTAGGTCGTCCTTGGGAATGCCGATGCCGGTGTCCTTGACGGAGACGAAGATCTTGTTCTTTTTCTCCGTGGTTTCGATGGTGATGATGCTGTCGTGATGGCTGAATTTGATGGCGTTGTCCAGGAGGTTATAGATGACCTGCTTGATCTTTTCCATGTCAGCGTTGACATACATTTCCTCACCGGTGAGGATGACCTCGATGGCAATCTTTTTCTTAAGGCAGGAGCCCTCGAAGGATGCGGCGATGCCGCGGATGACGTTGTTGATGTCGAAGTCCGTTTTCTCGAGGAGCATGCCCTTGGTATTGAGGTTGTTTAGGGTCAGGAGGCTGTTGGTCAGCTTGGTAAGGCGCTCCGTTTCATTCAGGACGATGCCGAGGTATTTTTCATACATCTCCGGCGGGATCGTGCCGTCTATCATAGCTTCGAGGTAACCCTTGATGGAGGTAAGTGGTGATCGGAAGTCATGCGAGACATTGGCAACGAACTTTTTCTGGTCATCCTCGGAGCGGGCGATTTCGTTTGCCATGTAATTCAGGCAGGCCGCGAGGTAACCGATCTCGTCGTCGCTGTCGACCTGGAATTCGTAGTGCATGTTGCCGGAGGCGTATTGCTCCGTGGCATGCGTGATCTTGCGCAGCGGCACGTAAACGATCTCCGTAAAGAAGATGAGGATGATCATCGAGAGTAGGAACAGGATGAGGAACGTCATGAGGAAGATGCTGGTCATGCGGTTGCTCATTTTCTCGATCTCGCGCATCGCGTAGTGGATGACGACGTAACCCTTGACCTTATAGTTCGAGGTGATCGGCGCGATCACGGTCAGGTACTGCTTATCAAAGGTGTTAAAGAAGCGGTCCACCACGTAATAGGAATTTCCCGTGACCGTGGGGTCGAAATTCTCGATGGCGATGACGTCCTCGACGTTGATCTCTTTTTCGCTGTCAAGTATGACGCGTCCGGAGGGGTTGATGATCTGGATCGAGGCGTTCATGAAGAGCGCCAAAGCGTCCAGCTGATCCTTCACGGTCTCGAGGTCGATCTCGGAATTATACAGTTCACTGGCGTAGGTGTTTGCGATCAGATTGGCCTCGGAATAAAATCGCTCCGCGTCTTCCTTAATAAAGTGGTCCCGTACCATGCCGGGGCTGAAGGTGGAGACGACGATGAATCCGAAAATGCCAAAGATCAAATAAGCCAGCAGGAATTTGAGGTATAGCGTTTTTTTCATGATGAAATCCTTTGGCTTATCTTCTTACTTCAAATTTGTATCCGACGCTGTGGACCGTGGTGATCTTCCAGTTTTCATGATCCTTGATCTTTTCGCGCAGGCGCTTGATGTGCACGTCCACGGTGCGGGAGTCGCCGATGTACTCGTAGCCCCAAACCTGATCGAGGAGCTGCTCACGCGTGTAAACGCGGTTGGGTGACGCGGCGAGACAGTAGAGGAGTTCGAGCTCCTTCGGGGGCATGTC
>JAFPRF010000087.1 GCA_017400965.1 Lachnospiraceae bacterium | reverse complement strand
GCCGTCGAAAAGGAGTGTAAATGATCACAAGCTATACCAATCAGAAAGTAAAAAGAATCGTTTCTTATATTCAGAAAAACAAAGCCCGCAGAGAAGATAATGTCTTTATCGTAGAAGGCATGAAGATGCTGGTTGAAGTTCCTAAAAAGAATGTAAGAGAGATCTACATATCAGAGTCTTTTAGCAAAAATAAAAAGAATGAACAGGATATGCAGTATATAAAGCTGATTGGAGCTGAAGTAGAAGTTGTAGCTGATGACATCTTCAAAAAGATGGCTGATACTCAGACTCCACAGGGAGTTATGGCTGTAGTCAGCCAGTTCCATTATGAACTTGCTGATATAATCGGACATAAAAATGCATCAAAGCCACTTATCCTTGTACTTGAAAATATACAGGATCCTGGAAACCTTGGAACTATGCTCAGATCCAGCGAAGGTGCCGGAGTGTCCGGTATCATCATGACCAGAGATACAGCAGATATATACAATCCAAAGGTAGTAAGATCCACAATGGGCTCTATTTTCAGAGTTCCATTTATATATGTAGAAAACCTGCCTGATACTATCAGATTGCTGAGTCAGAAAGGCATCAAGACCTATGCTGCCCACCTCAAGGGAAAACACAGCTACGATAAGGCTGATTACACAGGACCTACAGCATTCCTGATCGGTAACGAAGGAAAGGGCCTGAGCAAAGAGGTTGCTGATAGTGCAGACGAATACATACTCATTCCTATGCTTGGCAAGGTTGAATCCATGAATGCAGCCACATCTGCTGCGCTTCTTACATTTGAAGCTGCAAGACAGAGACGTGGATGATAAGACTATAGATTTTTCTATATTTAATATTTCATATATTGTAGGAGGATTTGGATATGGTAATTGGTTTTATCGGACTTGGTAATATGGCAAAGGCCATGATTGGCGGTATCTTGAGCAAGCATATCGTTGCTCCTGAAGATATCATATCGCGGCGTGATCGAGAGCGAGTGTCAGGTGCCTTTTAGCTTTGCACCCGCGCACTTAAACGCACAGCGCGCAGGCAGCGTTGCTGCCCTTGGCGCACTGTACTTTGCGAAGGGCAAGGCGATCCCTGCGGAGGCGCATCAGCCGGAATACCTTCGAAAGAGCCAGGCGGAGCGCGAGAAGGAAGAAAAGGCCCAGCAGGGCACGTAAGTATTGGATATTCAGAAGTTGCATTAAGGAAGGAACGGGCAGATGGCGTACGAAATCGTGCCATTATCTGAAAAACACGTGCAGGTGCTTTCGAAGATCGAGGCGATGCTTTTTTCGGTTCCTTGGTCGGAAAAAGCCTTTGCGGAGCTGCTGACCCATGACTATTGCCATTATCTCGTGGCCGAGGAAAACGGCGTGCCCGTGGGCTTTGCGGGGATGACGCTGCTAGGCGATGAGGGCGATATCGATAAGGTCATGGTGGATCCGGCGCATCAGCGGCAGGGGATCGCGGACGCGCTTCTTTCGGCGCTTTTTACGCAAGGAGATCAGCTTGGCGCGACGGCCTATACGCTGGAGGTGCGCGTATCGAATGAACCCGCGATAAGGTTATATCAAAAGCATGGATTTGAAAGTGCGGGCGTACGGCCACGGTTTTACGAAAAGCCGGCGGAGGATGCCCTGATCATGTGGAAGAGAAAGGAACAGACATGTTAGACGTATGTCTCCTGGGAACGGGGGGAATGATGCCACTGCCATATCGGTGGCTGACGTCCCTCATGATGAAATATAATGGAAAAAGTATCTTGATCGACTGCGGCGAGGGTACGCAGATCGCCATGCGCGAGAAGGGTTGGAGCGCAAAGCCCATCGACGTGATCTGTTTTACGCACTATCACGCGGATCACGTAAGTGGCCTTCCGGGGCTCCTGCTTTCCATGGGGAATTCGGAACGCACGGAGCCGCTTTTGGTCATTGGGCCGAAGGGCCTGCAGCGCGTAGTGAATGCGCTTCGCGTGATCGCGCCGGAGCTTCCCTTTGAGATTCAGTTTCATGAGCTTACGTCGGAGCAGGAGGACATCACCTTCGACGGCTTTACGATCCGCGCATTTCGCGTGAATCATAACGTCACCTGCTATGGCTACAGCCTGACGATCCCGCGCGCCGGGAAGTTTGATAAGGACAGGGCGCTGGCGCAGGACATTCCCTTAAAGCTTTGGAGCAGGCTCCAAAAGGGCGAGACCATTGAGCAGGACGGCCGCACGTTTACGCCGGACATGGTCATGGGCGCGGACCGCAAGGGCCTGAAGGTCACCTATTCCACGGACACGAGGCCGACGGCTTCCATCGAAGAGAATGCGGTGGGGAGCGATCTTCTGATCCTAGAGGGCATGTACGGCGACGCGGAGAGCTTTGACAAGGCCAAGGAGCATCGTCACATGATGATGCAGGAGGCTTGCAAGATCGCAGCGAAGGCGGAGGTGCCGGAGCTTTGGCTCACGCATTACAGTCCCGCGATGCCGAAGGCTGACGTGTATTTGGACGAACTGCGCAGGATCTTCCCGAAGGTGATCACGGCGAAGGACGGAAGAAGCGTAGAGCTTCGCTTTGATGATGAGGCGGAAAGTTAGTTTAGGAGCAATAAAATGAGTGACGTAACGTTATTGGCAATTGAAAGTTCCTGTGATGAGACGGCAGCAGCCGTTGTCAGGAACGGCAGAGAGGTGCTTTCCAACGTGATCTATTCGCAGATCGCGCTGCACACGCAGTACGGCGGCGTTGTCCCAGAGATCGCGTCGAGAAAGCACATAGAGAAGATTAATCAGGTGATCCAGCAGGCGCTGGACGAGGCGAAGGTGGGTCTTACGGACCTCGACGGCATAGCCGTGACCTATGG
>JAFPRF010000086.1 GCA_017400965.1 Lachnospiraceae bacterium | reverse complement strand
TCCTTGTTCCACATCGGATGCTCCGCGTCGGAATTCTGAAGCAGATATTCAATGTATTCTTGGATTTGGTGGTCCGTCTCCCTCGTCATTCTGATCCCCTCATATCTCGTCTAAGAAAAAGCTCGCATAGGGCTCTCCCAATGCGCATAGTTCCTTTGCCAGCATCCCTGCGAACACCGTCGCGCCATAGTGCGTCAGATGCGTATTGTCCTTCGGATACACGTAAAGCGCCCTCGAAGGCATGTCGCCAAGGTGCTCCACGTAAGCGCCTGTAAGCTGCGTTAAGTCAATGCAGGGCACCTGCTCCCGCGCCGCCAGCTCCTTCATTGCCTTCGGATACGCGCCATGATGCCCCGGCAGAAAGCTTCCCTGTTCATCAAAGTAACGCCTCGTGATCGGCGTGATCAAAACGGGATGCGCGCCCCGCTCCCTCGCCAGATCGATCATGCTCTTTAGGTTCTTTTGATAGTCCCCAAAGGGCTCCGTGAACCGCGTGGGATCTTCCTTCTTCTCGTCGTTATGTCCAAATTGTATCAGAAAAAGATCGTCCTTTGCAAGTACCTCGCTGACGAACCCCAGTCTCCCCTCGTCCAGAAAGGACTTCGTGCTCCGGCCGTTCACCGCGAAGCTTCGCATGAAAACTTCGTCCTTAGTATACAATAAAAGTCCCTGGGACAATCCCGCCTGCGGATAGGTGTCGACTTTATTGAACGTAACCGTACTGTCGCCTGCGTAGACGATCTGTTTGATCTTTTCCATAAACTACTCCCCATGTTCCTTCATGAGCTTTCGGATACGCGTAAGCACCGGTGGCAGCACCACAAGAGATGCGATACCCGTTGCCACGTTGCTGACCATCATGGTCACGCCCGTTGCCTCTGCGCCCATGTTCGTAAATTGCTGCAGCGCCCAAAGAACAGGCACGCGAAATACGAAGACACGCGCCACGTTCAGCACCATGGCGAGCTTTGCGTAGCCATAGCCAAGGAGCAGCGCGTTCACTGCCGAGTTGATACCAAGCGTTACGTAACCCATCATCTCATAGCGGTGAATCTGGATGATCATGTCGGCGAAGACGGGATCATATTGCTCCTTCGAATGCGCGAAGAGCTCCGCCATCCAAGGGAGCGTTGCGTTGATTGCAATCCAACCGATTGCGCCTATAGCTACGTCAATCGCCATGAGGCGCCAAAAAAACTGCAGCGTTCTCTTGTACTTTCCAGCGCCTCTTGTCTGGCTGATCAGCGAGGACGCGCCGTCCATGGTCCCCGCGTGCAGATTCGTCGTAAACCCACCAATGTTGTTCGAGATGCCAAGCGCACCAACCGTCAGTGCCCCGTAAAGTCCTGACATGGCATTCACGATCACCTTACCCGATGCAAACAGGATCTTCTCCGCCGCTACGGGATAGGATAAGCGAAGGATCGGATTCACCGTCTTTTTTTCGAATCCCACTGCTGAGAAGGAAAAGCGAAATGCTCCCTCGTCCCTTGGCATCGTCAGCAGCGCATAGGCTGTTAAAACGCCGTGAGAGATAAGGCTCGCCACGGAGATCATGAGCACGCCAAATTGAAATACGTAAACGAAAATGGCGGAGAGACCGAGCTTTACGATCACCACCGCGAGATTTAAGTTCAAAATTTTCTTCGAATGTCCCCTACTTCGCTCAATCCCGATGTAGACCGTATTGAAAAAGCTCAGGACCAGACTCAACACCTCGACGCGAAAGTAGCCCACGCCGGCGTCAATCAGCTCTTGCGGCGTTTTTAGTAATCTTAAAAAAGGAGTGGCAAACGGAATTAAAACGATTGCCACTGCCAAGCTTACGATCACCGTAACCGCATAGAGCGTTGAGGTTCTTTTGCGAACCATTTCGTAGTCGCCCTGGCCGTAGCTCTCCGAGATGCGGATGCAACCACCAACGGCAAGGCCGCTTCCAAGGGCCGATACCATGGCGGTGATCTGCGTCAGACTCGAGATGGCGGAGACCGCACTTGCGCTGACGTGCGCGGCCATCAGGGTATCCATGATCTTAAAGATCTGCTGCATCGCCTGATACATGGCTAACGGCGCGCAGACCGTAAAGAGAACGCGCAGCGGTGACGCCGTCAGAACATATTCGCGAAATGATTCATCCTTTGCGGATGCGATTTTTTCCATTCTTTTTACTTACCTGATTGCATTCTCCGTCTCTCCGTCAAAGAGATACAAGCTCTTATAGGGTATGGAGAATACTGCTTTACTGTCTAAGGAAGGGGCGTCATGAGGATCCACCTTCAGGATTGCCTGCTCCTCTCCCACCATGATGTACACGTTCGTCGTATCACCGAGCATCTCCGTCAGCTCCACATCGCAGGTGACGTGATATGCATCCGGTTGCTCGCCGAGAACGATCGACTCAGGACGAAATCCAAGGATCAGTTCCTTCCCCTCAAATTCCTTCAACTGCGCGATCTCGCTGAACTTCTTCGAAAGATCGATCTGCTGATCGCCAAAGGACACCTTACCATCCTTGACGGTTCCCCTAAAGAAGTTCATGGGAGGCTCTCCGATAAAGCCTGCGACGAAGACATTGGCCGGCTCGAAGTAGAGGTCATGAGGCGTTCCCACCTGCTGTACGTAACCGTCCTTCATGACAACGATGCGGTCCGCCATGGTCATGGCCTCGGTCTGGTCATGGGTAACGTAGATTGTTGTTGCGCCAATCTCTTTATGGATCTGCGTGATCTCGCTACGCATGGTCACGCGCTGCTTTGCATCCAGGTTGGATAAAGGCTCGTCCATGAGGAAAATGCCCACCTTACGGATGATGGCGCGGCCTACCGCAACTCTCTGTCTCTGTCCGCCGGAAAGGGCTCTGGGCAGGCGATCGAGATACTCGGTAAGACCCAGGATCTTTGCGGTCTTCTCCACCTTCTTTTCGATCACGTCCTCGTCCACGCCCTGCAGCGTTAAGCTAAAGGCCAGGTTATCATACACCGTCATCTGCGGATACAGCGCATAGCTTTGGAAAACCATGGCCACCTCGCGCTGACGAGGTCCTAGCTCATTTGCTCGCTTTCCGTCGATCAAAAATTCGCCGCTGCTGATTTCCTCGAGGCCCGCGATCATGCGGAGCGTCGTGGACTTTCCGCATCCGGAGGAGCCGACAAAGACGATGAACTCGCCCTTTTCGATCTCGAGGTTGAAATTATGTACGGCGTGAAATCCGTTGGGATAAATCTTATTCAGGTTTTTCAGCGTAAGATATGCCATCTGCGTTCTCCTTTGATCTTATGAGGGCCTACTTTCTTGCAGCTGCTTTCGCATCCTCCAAGATCCTTCCAAAGAGCTTTTTCATGCCGAGGAACATCAGATCAATGCCCAGGGCAAACAGTCCAAAAACGATCGGTTCCACCGAGAGGAATACTTGGTCCTGATTCCCGGTGATCTGCATGGCGATGACGTTCACCATGTTGTACAAAGTGTAGATCAAAAAGATCTGTACGAAACCATAAACTACGTTACATAGAAAACTTACGTAACTCTTTTTTGAAAAGACCATCCACTTGTTCGCTTCCTTTTCGGTCGCAGTCAGAAACCGGATGGCGTTATTGACGAGAATGTCCGTCACTAGGCCGAGCGCAATTCCGACGACAAAGAGCATGTCGAGGAGCGATTGCAAATAGCCGCCGAGGCCCCACACGAAGAAAAAGCAAATGGCTGCCGGAAACCAAAACTTGATGAGGCACACCTTCAACCAAGTCTTCACGGCAATGCGGCTTCTCTTTCTTCCGGAGTACTTTGCGATCTCCTCGGGACTGACCTTTGGTGAATTGCTCTCATTGGCATTCACCAGATCATCCACGGCCTTGGTCTTTAGTTTATAATGATCTGAATTTGATGCCATGCGGCCTCCGTTTAATTCTCGCGTGCGATCTCGATCTCTCCCATGTTCTCATTGCCT
>JAFPRF010000085.1 GCA_017400965.1 Lachnospiraceae bacterium | reverse complement strand
TTGGCAAGACCAGCGTCGTGGAGGGACTGGCGCTGCGCATTGTATCCGGCGACGTGCCCTTTACGGTGCAGAATAAGCGCGTACTCACTTTGGACTTATCCGGCATGGTAGCCGGCAGTAAATACCGCGGAGAATTCGAGGAGCGCATCAAACGCGTGATCAAGGAGGTCATCGACGACGGCAACATCGTGCTGTTCCTCGATGAGATCCACACCCTGATCGGCGCGGGAGGTGCGGAGGGCGCCATCGACGCCTCCAACATCCTAAAGCCTTCTCTGGCAAGGGGCGAGCTGCAGATGATCGGCGCTACGACGATTTCCGAATACCGAAAGTACGTGGAGAAGGACGCAGCCTTAGAGCGCCGCTTCCAACCCGTCAACGTGGAAGAACCTACTCAGGAGGAGGCCATTGCGATCCTCGAGGGCATCAAGGGCAAATACGAGGAGCATCACCGCGTGACCATAACAAAGGATGCGGTGGAGGCTGCCGTAAAGCTCTCCGAGCGTTACATCAACGACCGCAACCTTCCCGACAAGGCCATTGACCTGATCGATGAAGCAAGCGCCAGCGCAAGGCTTCAGATGATGGAGATCCCGCAGAAGGAGAAAGACCTTTTGGAGGAGATCAAGAAAAAGGATCTGCAGATCGAGCGCTCGATCCGCATGGAGATTTTCAGCCAGGCGGCAGAGCTGAAGCAACAGCAGTCCGAGCTCCTAAAGAAATACGACAAGCTGGTCGCAAAGCGCGAGGCACTGGAAAAGGAAAAGCGCTACGAGGTATCCGAGGAGGACATTGCGAGAGTCGTTGCCATGTGGACGAAGATCCCCGTGACAAAGCTCGCCGAGAAGGAGAGCGAGAAGCTCTTAAAGCTCGAGAGCATCCTGCATAAGCGCGTGATCGGTCAGGAGGAAGCCGTGACGGCCGTGGCGAAGGCCATGAGAAGAGGCCGCGTAGGCTTAAAGGATCCCAATCGTCCCATCGGTTCCTTCTTCTTCCTTGGACCTACCGGCGTCGGCAAGACGGAGCTTTCGAAGGCCCTTGCCGAGGCAATGTTTGGCTCTGAGGACGCCATGATCCGCGTGGACATGTCGGAGTACATGGAGGGTCACTCCGTGTCGAAGATGATCGGTTCACCGCCCGGCTACGTGGGCTTTGACGAGGGCGGACAGCTCTCCGAGAAGGTGCGCAGAAATCCTTATTCCGTCGTCCTTTTCGACGAGATTGAGAAGGCCCATCCGGACGTATTCAACATCTTGCTCCAAGTGCTCGACGACGGCCACATCACCGACTCCAAGGGCCGAAAGGTCAGCTTTAAGAATACGATCCTGATCATGACCTCGAATGCAGGCGCGCAGAGGATCGTGGACCCGAAGAACCTTGGCTTCGCAGCGGCAAAGAGCGAGCAAAAGGATTATGAGCGCATGAAGGGCGCCGTGATGGAAGAGGTGAAGAAGAGCTTTAAGCCCGAATTCATCAACCGTATCGATGAGATCATCGTGTTCCATCAGTTAAATAACGACAACATGAAGGAGATCGTCGGTCTCCTTGCAAAGAACCTTACAAAGCGTTGCGAGGCGCAGATGGATATTCACTTAACGCTTTCCGCGGCACTGAAGGACCATCTTGTGGCGAAGTATTCCGACGTTAAGATGGGGGCAAGACCCTTAAAGAGAGCCATCCAGTCCGTTGTGGAGGATGCGCTGGCGGAGGAGATCCTCGCAAAGAAGGTACAGCCGGGTGACGTCGTGACGGCCGGATTTAAGAATGACAAAGTAACCTTTACCGTGAAGAACGGAAAAGCATAAAAACAAAAGTGAAAGACAGCACAACCCAGGAGGAAAAAGAAATGGCAGTAGTTGAAGAATTGATCCGCAGTGAGGCAAATGGTGGCGTTAGCTTTGGCAATCATAAGTTAAACGCAAAGGCAAAGCTGGAGGACTTTAAGCACGGCGGAGATCTTCTCAAGGTTAAGACCTATAACGAGATCACGAAGCTCGAAAAGAACGGTGCTTTTTTATATGAGTCCGTTCCCGGAACCAGCGTGACTTCCTTCGTTGAGAGCGAAGACAAGGTAGAGTTCACGGTAGAGGGCGATCAGGACGCACAGATCACCATCGGACTGATGGATGACACGGACTATGAAGTATTCGTTGACGGCGAGAGCATTGGCATCATGAACACCGGTCTTGGCGGAAAGCTTTCCTTAAGCGTGGAGCTTGCTGCGGCAGACCAGGTGGCAGTAAAGATCGTTAAGGCATAATTGGGGGTTACAATGGCAAAGGGAAAGATGACCAGCGTCTTCTTCTGCCAAAGCTGTGGCTTCGAATCCGCGAAGTGGATGGGGCAGTGCCCCGCCTGCAAAGCATGGAACACGATGGTGGAGGAGACGGTGGATCGCCAAACCGCAAAGAGTGCAACGTCAGGGCGGCGCGATCAGCAGGCGGCCTCCGAGGTTTGCGTGCTTTCGGAAGTGACGATCCGCGAACAGGATAAGGTGCTGACGGGCATTGAAGAGCTCGACAGGGTTCTCGGCGGCGGCATCGTGCAAGGATCCCTGACCTTAGTGGGCGGTGATCCGGGCATCGGAAAATCGACGCTCCTTTTGCAGACCTGTCAAAAGGTGGCGGCGGCCGGACATAAGGTGCTCTACGTCTCTGGCGAGGAATCTCAGGTGCAGATCAAGATGCGCGCGGACAGGCTGGGAAGCTTTTCCGGGAACGTGCTCCTCATGTGCGAGACTTCCCTGGACGTCATCTCCGAGACGATCCGCAAACAAAAGCCTGAGATCGTGGTCATTGACTCCATTCAGACCATGTACAGCGAAAGCGTTTCGTCCGCACCGGGCAGCGTGTCCCAGGTAAGAGAGGCGACGGCGGCGCTGCTTCAGCTCGCGAAGGGGTTATTGGTATCTGTATTTATCGTCGGTCACGTGACTAAGGAAGGCACCGTGGCAGGCCCGAGAGTCCTCGAGCACATGGTGGACACGGTGCTCTATTTTGAAGGCGACAGGCATGCCTCCTACCGCATTCTTCGAAGCGTCAAGAACAGGTTCGGCTCCACGAACGAGATCGGCGTGTTTGAGATGCGCGGAAATGGCTTGGAGGAAGTAAAGAACCCTTCGGAATACATGCTTTCCGGAAGACCGGAGAACGCGAGCGGTTCCGTTGTGACCTGCTCGATGGAGGGGACCAGGCCGCTTCTCATTGAATTGCAGGGCCTCGTTTGCCATTCCAGTTTTGGCATTCCCAGGCGGCAGACCACGGGAACGGATCTTGGCAGGGTAAATCTTCTTATGGCGGTGCTCGAAAAGCGCTCCGGCGTACAGCTTTCGGGGTGCGACGCATACGTGAACGTCACGGGCGGCCTTAAAGTGAATGAGCCGGCCATCGATTTGGCCATTGTGATGGCAATCGTTTCCAGTTTTCGTAACAAGGCGCTTCCCGCAAAGATGATCGCCTTCGGAGAGGTAGGCCTTTCCGGTGAGATCAGGGCTGTCAGTCAGGCCGCGCAGAGAGCGGCGGAAGCAGCGAAGCTGGGCTTTGAAGTATGCCTGTTGCCGAAGAGTAACTTAAACGATTGCAGGCAGGAAATTGCCGGAAAGATAAGGCTCATCGGGGTATCCACCGTGATGGACGCGCTGGAGTACCTAAATGGCAATTGACAAAACGGTGAGAATGCGGTATAAATAGATTAGAAATATCTGACAACTTGGATAATTGTTGCATAATTAATGAGCTGGAGGTGATGGCACAATGACGTACGAGGATCTGGTATATAAGGTGCGGAGAGTGTTTGAAAATGCGGATGCAAGAAAGGTACTGGAACACGTGGCGATCCAGGTGAACATCACGGGCGAAGGCGAGGGCATTTTCTACGTGGAAGTGGCCGAGAGGCACATCTGCGTTGAGCCTTACGACTATTATGACAGGGACTGTCTTCTGATCATTCCGAGTGCCGTAGTCGTGGATCTGTGCGAAAAAAAGTATTCGCTTAAGAGTTCCATAGAGAGCGGACTTGTGCAATTTTACGGAGATCAGCGCAAAATGAATCTGTGTTTGAGCAAAATTAAGCTTCGCTGAGAGCCGAAAATCGGCAAAACGGCAAAAAATCCGTAAAATATCGTAAAAAACTTGTCATTTTTTGAATATTTATATTGATTAAATCGTTTGAATTCGTTATACTGTAAGGTAGAAAAGGCGTGGGGCCTTTTTATAAAAGCGATGACCGAGCGTGAATGTTCGGAAAAGGCAAAAGAAGGAAGGAGATCCATTATGAACAAGACAGAACTTGTAGCAGCAGTAGCAGCAAAGGCTGAGATCACCAAGAAGGACGCAGCCGCAGCAGTAGAGGCAGTTTTTGAAGTAATCGGCGACGAGCTTCAGAAGAAGGAAAAGGTTCAGCTGATCGGCTTTGGAACTTTCCAGACCAGTGAGAGAAAGGCTCGTACCGGCCGCAATCCTCAGACTGGCGATACCGTTAAGATCGCAGCAGCTACTCTTCCCGCTTTCAAGGCTGGTAAGGCTCTGAAGGAGAAGGTTAACACCAAGCCCAAGAAGGCTGCAGCTAAGAAGAAGAAATAAGTTCTAAGATCGTTTAGTAATGTGATAATGATTTGCATGCGAGAAGCGGCGTACCTAGGTGCGCCGCTTTCTTTTTGCCTGTATTTATTTATGCACTCACGGCTTCCGTAAATATGAAATCCGGGAGCTTTGCCCTGTCGTCGATGTAGTAGTCGCAGGTGATCTTGCGCGAGTTATTGCCGTATTTTTCAACGATCTCGGGAAGATTGTCATTGACAGCGTCAAACATGAGTCCCTGCTCATGACACCAGGTCACGGCATTTTCAAGCGCTTCTCCGGCGCGACAGGTCCACAAGATCAGTTTATTTCCCTTGCTTTTCCAGTTCTTGAGGTACTCGATCAGGCTAAGGTTCGGCTCACCCAGGGCAGGCCAGTTGCTGTAGCACAGAGTACCGTCAAAATCCACGGCGATGATCTCATAATTGTCCATAATAGGCCTCCCTTCGGTAATGAAATGATTCTTTAGAAGTGGGAACATCTGTTCTCTTTATGTATCCATCATAGAACAAATGTTCTAACTTGTCAACCGCTAGATATGGGAAGCAAAAGGGGATAAAACACTATAGAACGTTTGTTCATATAGCGCATCCAAATTGTGAAAAAATTTCAAATTGACAATGTCACGTTTTTGTGTTATCCTCAACAAAACAAATCCCATGAGGGAGTAGCAAGCGTGCATCGTAGCAAGTCAACATACTGGTCAATGACCTGGCTTGTTTTAAATTGCGAGACTCATGTATAGTGAAACTATACGTGAGGAAACTGTGTAAATTACCCAAGTATAGTTACGGCTGTACTTGGGTTTTAAGTTTTAAATCTTTATATGGTACGGGAGAAAAGTTATGGGTTTCATTGAACTGTTGTTTTTGGCGGTGGGACTTTCCATGGATGCCTTTGCCGTGTCGATCTGTAAGGGCATTGAAACCAAGAAAGCCAACCTGAAGCAGATCATGCTGTGTGGCATCTGGTTTGGAGCCTTTCAGGGTCTGATGCCCTTTGCAGGCTACGTACTAGGTGACAGGGTTTCATTTATCATTGATAAGATCGCGCCGTGGCTCGCCTTTGTTCTGCTGGCCCTCATTGGCGGCAACATGATCCGCGAGGCGTTCTCATCGGAGGAAGAGGAGACCAGGGCGGGCTTTGACGTAAAGTCAATGTTTCTGCTGGCGGTTGCAACCTCCATTGATGCGCTGGCAGTTGGCTTTACCTTTGTGGCAGTGCCGGTAAAGCTGGTTGCCGCTTCGGAGTTTATCAATACCGTCATCGCTTGCGGCATCATTTGCGCTACGACGTTTGTTTTTTCCTCTTTGGGCGTCGTGATCGGCAATGCCTTTGGCGCAAGGTTTAAGGCCGGTGCGGAAGCAGCCGGTGGCTTTGTGCTTGTGTTCATTGGACTCAAGATTTTACTCGAGCATTTCGGCGTGCTCGATTTCATGGATAACGGCGACGTGCTGTTTGGGCTTCTGATCCCGTTTGTGGGAACAGTACTAGGTTCCGCACTGGTTTTCCTTACGGACAGCGAGATCAAGGAAGATTTCAAGCGCGTCATGACGGGCATGGCCGGCGGCATCATGATGGCGTGCTCCACGTGGACGCTACTCTATCCGTCGGTGAAGCAGGGAAAAGTCATTATCGCGGCTGCAGGGTTCATGATCGGTATTGCCTTCCAGTACATACTTGACAAGGTGGTGCCGCATACGCACGTCTTTACAAAGGCGGAAGAGGGCCCCTCCAGCAAACTGAAATTTCCCTTTAAGGTCATGTTATCAGAGGTGATCCATCACGTGCCTGAGGGCATGGCGATTGGCATTATGTTCGCGGGCGCACTGAATGGCGCTGAAGAGGTATCCCTCGCCGCGGCATTTGCTCTGACCATCGGCATCGCCGTGCAAAACATCCCTGAGGGCATTTTTGTTGCAACGCCGATCAGGACTGGCGGAGAAGAGAAGGGCAAGTCCTTTTTGATGGGCGTTATGTCAGGCATTATTGAGCCGCTCCTTGGCATTGCGATGATCATTCTGGTGACTGCCTTCCCGAGCATTTTGCTGTTCGCCATGGCGCTGACGGGCGGTGCGATCGCATTCCTCGTCATCGAGGAGCACATTCCCGCGATGTGCACGGGAGAGCATTCCGACAAGGGGACCCTGTCGTTTGCGTTATTCTTTTGCCTGATGATGTTCATTACGTTTGCGGCAGTTAATTAAGCAGAAAAAGGAGTACAAAGCCATGGAATTGCTAAACGGAAGGCCGGAAGATATTACGGGGAGATTGCCCAGAGAGATCAGAGCCTATGATCTCTTGGATGAACTGGGTATCGCCTACCAGCGTACGGACCACGAACGGACGGACACGATGGAAGCATGTAATGAAGTGGACGGGATCCTTGGCGTCGTGATCTGTAAGAATCTGTTCCTTTGCAACAGACAAAAGACGGCATTTTACCTGTTAATGATGCCGGGCGGAAAGAAGTTTAAGACCAAGGAATTATCTGCACAGATCAACTCCTCGAGACTTTCTTTCGCAGAGCCGGAGGACATGCTAAAGTACCTCGACATCGAGCCGGGGTCCGTCAGCATCATGGGCCTTATGAATGACAAAGACCACGCCGTACAACTCTTGATCGATGAAGACGTGCTAAAGGATGAGTATCTCGGCTGCCACCCCTGCGTCAACACTTCCAGCCTAAAGATGCGCACGGATGACGTGATTCAGAAATTTCTGCCCGCAGTTGGGCATGATTATAAAACCGTTCATTTGGTAGGGGAGGATTAGAAATACGATAGACAAACAAAAAAGCACGGTTCATACCGTGCTTTTTCTGAGCAGGGGAAGAGAGGATCGAACTCCCGTTAACGGTTTTGGAGACCGCCGCACTACCGCTGTACTATTCCCCTTTATCGTTGCCGACGAATGATATATTATCACATCCCATGCA
>JAFPRF010000084.1 GCA_017400965.1 Lachnospiraceae bacterium | reverse complement strand
GTCGCACTGACGATGGGTACGATGGTCATTTTGTTTTTATTTGGAGTGATTCCAGGGGGCTATTTGATTTTGATGAGTCCCTATTGGTTCTGGCACGGGTTCGTGAATTCAGATTCCGCGCTGGCGAAAAAACTATCTGATCTGTTTTTACTCAGAACCACGTCCGTAAGGATTGAGGAGTCCACGAAGCTGATCGCAGTACTGGAGAAGCACGTGGAGGAGCAATCCAAAAAGGAAGAAGTCAGGATGTGGTATGGCCCAGGCGTCTGGGAGCAAAAGGAGGGTGACGCAGCAGATGAAGGTAATGTTATTAAATGATTCGTTCCCACCCGTGATCGACGGCGTGGTGAACGTGGTCATGAATTATGCGAGGATCATGACGGAGGAGAATTTGGCCAAGCCCATGGTGGGAACGCCGAGATATCCGGATGCGAACTATGATCAGTATCCCTACCCCGTGATCCCGTACCCTAGCATTGACACAACGGCGATCGTTAGCGGCTACCGCGCGGGCAATCCCTTTACGGCAAAGGCGATCGACGAGATGAAGGCGTTTGCGCCGGATGTGATCCACAGCCATTGTCCAGTGTCATCAACATTGATGGCGAGGATCCTTCGCAAGGAGACGGACGCACCAATCATCTTTACCTATCACACGAAATTTGACGTGGACATTGCGAGAGCCGTGAAGGCGAAGTTTCTCCAAAAGGAGAGCATTAAGACTTTAGTAGACAATATTTCCGCCTGTGACGAGGTCTGGGTGGTCAGCGGCGGCGCAGGGGAGAACCTGCGCTCGCTTGGCTATGAGGGCAGATATCGCGTGATGCCAAATGGCGTGGACTTTGCGAAAGGTCGCGTTGATGCGCTTGGTGTCGCAGCTGCGACTGCAAGTTATGATCTGCCGGAAGGCATTCCCGTATTTTTGTTCGTAGGCAGGATCATTAAATACAAAGGCCTTCCACTGATCTTGGATGCTCTAAAACAGTTGGACGGCGAGGGCATGGATTACCGCATGGTCTTTGTCGGGAACGGCCCGGATGCAGACGAACTAAAGGAACAGGTAAAGACCCTTGGATTAGAGAGAAAGGTCTTCTTTACGGGCGCAATCTATGACAGAGACGTGCTGCGCGCGTGGAATACGAGAGCGGACCTCTTTTTATTCCCTTCGACCTATGATACCAATGGACTTGTGGTGCGCGAGGCGGCGGCCTGCGGTATAGCGAGCGTACTGATCAAGGGGAGCTGCGCGGCGGAGGGCATTACCGACCTGCGCAACGGGTATCTCATCGAAGAAAACGCACAGGACATGGCGAGGTGCCTCAAAGAAGCCTGCAAGGATTTGAATCGCGTACATGAAGTTGGCCAGTGTGCCATGGATGAAATCTATCTTTCCTGGGAGAGCGCCGTGCACATGGCGGTGGAGCGCTATGGGAACGTCATTGAGCTGCATCATAGCTGTTCCATGACGGAGAGAAAATATCAAAGCTCGGATAAGTTCCTATCGGTGGCGACAAACCTTGTGAACGCTACGGATAAGGTAACCCAGGCGCCAAGGCGCATTTATGAAGGCATGCTGGAGAACGTGGCTGACATGAAGGAGCGTTTACAGGATGCGAAGGACGCCGTTGCAGAGAAGGTGCAGGATGCGAAGGATACCATCGCGGAGCACGTGCAGGATGCGAAGGATACCATCGCGGAGCACGTGCAGGGCACGAAGGATGGCGTGAAGAACTGGGTGCAGGACATGAAGGATGCCGTGAATACGGCCCTTGACCAGGCAGACTGGAATAATCATTCAGAGAAAGAGAAACAAGAAGAACAAGAAGGTGAGTTACATGAACAGTGATTGGTATAAGGCAATGTCCTTTTATCAGATCTGGATCAGAAGCTTTAAGGATGGTAACGGAGACGGGATCGGAGATCTCTACGGTGTTTACGAGAAGCTCGAGTACATAAAATCGCTCGGCGTTGACGGCATTTGGTTTTCACCGATCTACCCATCGCCCAATGCGGACTTTGGGTATGACATTTCGGATTATCGTAACATTCACCCTGACTATGGAACGCTGGAGCAGTTCCAAAAGGTGCTGAAGAAAGCACATGAACTCGGGCTGAAGGTGATCATGGACCTCGTGGTCAATCACACCTCGGACGAGCACCCTTGGTTTCAGGAAAGCCGCAAGGGGAAGGACAATCCCTACAGCGATTACTATATTTGGCGCGACAAGCCGAACAACTGGGACTCCCTCTTCGAAGGAAAGGCCTGGGAGTACGACCCGGTGAGAAAGCAGTATTATCTGCACATTTTCGCGAAGAAACAGCCCGACCTCAACATGGACAATCCGAAGGTCCGCGAGGAGGTCAAGGGAATCCTGAAATTCTGGCTTGACATGGGCGTGGATGGCTTCCGCGAAGACGTGATCAACTTTATCTCCAAGCGTGAAGACCTGCCCAACGGCCTGCCTTTCTTGCCCGCCGTAAATGGCCTTCCCTACTATAAGGACGGTCCGCACATTTACGAGTACATGGAGGAATTCCGTGAGGTCTGCAAGGAATATGATTGCTTTCAGCTCGGCGAGGGGCCGTTGACCACGGTAAAATCTGCGCTGCGTTATCTTACGGGACCGAAGAAGACCTTGGACATGATGTTCTCCTTCGACCACATGATGGCGGACTGCGTTTACACGGAGTACGTGCACAGACCGTTCTCTTTGATCAAGTTGAAGAAGGCGTTTACCAAGTGGCAAAACGCCTTGAATGGTAGGGCGTGGAATGCGCTGTATTTAGAGAACCATGATCATCCTAGGGTGATCAGCCGCTACGGGAGCGAGAAGTTTTGGCGCGCCAGCGGTACGATGCTGGCGGTGAGCTATCTCTTCCAGCAGGGAACGCCCTTTGTCTATCAGGGGCAGGAGATTGGCATGACCAACATTCGCCTGCGTTCCATCGATCAGTACGTGGACGTGAGCTCCCTGACGAACTTTAACCGCTATCATTTAAAGGATTCCATTGAAAAGCGCCTAGAGCGCATTTGGCATTCGAGTCGCGACAGCTCACGTACGCCGATGCAGTGGACGAGCGGTAAGAATGCGGGCTTTTCAGAGGCGGAGCCCTGGTTTTACGTCAATCCCAATTACGAGAGCGTGAACGTGGAGGCGGAGGAAGACGATCCCTACAGCATCCTCAATTTCTATCGAAAGTGCCTGCAGCTCCGTAAGAGCAGCAACGTGCTTCTTTGGGGGAGCTACCGCGAATTCTATCCGAAGGATCCGCATATTTACATGTATGAGCGTCGCCTTTGCGACGTGCGATGCCTTATCATTTGCTCCTTTGCGGAAAGGCCCATTCGGGTAAAGCTTCCGAAGGAGTACGTGGGATTAAAACGCAATCTGATTTTATGTAACTATCCGAAACAGCGACATGCAGCCGGCAGAATCGACGGACTTCCGGAAGGAGAACAGGGATGGTTCAGGCCCTACGAAGCAAGAGTATATCGCATCTCCTAGAAAAACCAGTGATCTATCGCTGGTCTGGTCGTTTTGCGGCCCAGGACGCGAAATGGTGCCACATGGAGCGGCAGCTTGTGGATTATGAACTCATCGTCATGGAAAAGGGAACGCTCTTTATTGAAGATGAGTGGGGGCAGTATGAAATCTCGGAGGGCGAATACATCCTCATGGCGCCGACGAAGCTCCAAAAGGGTACGAAACCTTCCAAATGCAGGTTCTATTGGATGCACTTCTGGCTGCCGGAGGGCATGGATGGTTTGGAAGAGTGTTTCCCGAAACAGGGACAATTACAACATCCAGAGCGCCTGTACGTACTCTTTAAGCAGCTGATGGACTTTGACCTGCGTTACATGGATCCTTTGGGGAGCGGGTACTTTGCGACGACGATCCTTTGTGAGCTGCAAAACCAGCTGCAGGAGAGCGATGAGGAGACGGATAAGACAGCAGCGAAAGAGAGTCTGTCCGCGCGCGTCGATGAGTATTTGGTAAGGCACATGGCGGAAACTATTTCCGTTGGCGCGCTTGCCCGCGAGTTTGGGTATCATGAAAAGTATTTTTCTGCGCTCTTTAAGAGGGAGACTGGTAGAAGCGTAAAGCAGTACGTGGACGAACGAAAGCTGGATCGTGCGAAGTATTTATTACTCAATACGGATGCCTGGGTGGCCGAGATCGCGGAGCATTTGGGCTTCGGGGAGGTGCAGAATTTCTACCACCAGTTTAAGAAGGCGACGAACTGTACGCCCAGCGAATATCGGGAGCTTTACCGCAAAAAGCAAGATACGCACCTTTAGAGAATCTTACTTTTTTACACCCGAGATTCTGAAATCAGATTTTAAAAACAATAAGCTTTTGCTAGGATAAAGATAGGTGAAAAACCGATAAGGAGGAAAAACATGTCGAACGAGTACAAGTTGTATCAAGTGTTGATGAAAGATCCCTATTGTGTCAATGCCTTTGAGAAGGACGTTGCCTATCTGAAGGACTTTGACGTTGACCGTCTGTTGGCAGGCTTTTATGAGAACGCTGGTCTGACCATGAAAAAGATGCGCTATCCCGGTTGGGAGAGCATGCTGATCGGCGGCCATACCTTGGGTCACTACCTGACTGCTGCGAGCCAGGCATATGCTAATGCGCAGTGCAGCAAGGAAGATCAGGACGTTTTATTCGAGAAGATCAAGGCGCTGATCGACGGACTGCTGGAATGTCAGGCCCATTCCTTGGGAAAGCCTGGCTTTGTATTCGGTGCGACGATTCAGGATATCAATAACGTAGAGCTCCAGTTTGATAACGTGGAGCACAATAAGACGCACATCATTACCGAGGCGTGGGTGCCCTGGTACACCATGCATAAGCTCCTCGACGGCATCGTCAACGCGTACGAGCTGACGAGCTATGAGCCTGCGCTAACGCTTGGAAGCGGCATCGGCGACTGGACCTATGAGAGAACCCAGACCTGGTCTGAGGAGACCCACCGCATTGTTCTTGGCATCGAGTACGGCGGAATGAATGATGCGCTCTATGAACTCTATAAGAACACTGGCAAGAAGGAACATCTCCTTGCGGCGCATGCCTTTGATGAGGAAGAACTCTTCAAGAAGATCATGACGGGAGAGAAAAACATTCTGAACAACCGCCATGCCAATACGACCATCCCGAAGTTTGTGGGCGCGCTCAATCGCTATATCACGCTTGGCGATGATGCGAAGGAGTATTTGGGTTACGTCGAGGCCTTCTGGGACATGGTGGTGCAGCGCCACACTTACGTGACTGGCGGCAACAGCGAGTGGGAGCACTTCGGCGAGGACTATATTCTCGACGCCGAGCGCACCAACTGCAATAACGAAACCTGTAATACCTACAACATGCTGAAG
>JAFPRF010000007.1 GCA_017400965.1 Lachnospiraceae bacterium | reverse complement strand
TACGTCGTGCGTCGTCATGACGATGGTCACGTGCTCTTTCTTGGTCATCTCCTGGAAGAGCTTGGTCACCTCCGCCGCCATGGCGCTGTCGAGCTCCGCCGTAGGCTCATCCGCAAGGATGATGGAAGGGCTGTGGGCAATGGCTCTGGCAATGGCCACGCGCTGTTGCTCACCACCGGACA
This sequence comes from Lachnospiraceae bacterium, assembly GCA_017400965.1. Classification (GTDB taxonomy): domain Bacteria; phylum Bacillota; class Clostridia; order Lachnospirales; family Lachnospiraceae; genus Acetatifactor. The sequence goes on along the minus strand of JAFPRF010000007.1, from coordinate 6,135 downwards.
TCTCCGAAGGCATGTGATGCATTCTGCTGCCAAGACCCACCATCTTCAGGCACTCCTCCACGCGCTTTTTGTGATCGCCGCGAATGCCCGCCATTCTCATGGAGAATTCCACGTTTTGGAAGGCGTTCATGCTGGGGATCAGCGACACGGACTGGAATACAAAGCCGATCTTCTTGCGGCGCAGGTTTTCCTTCTGGTAAGCGCTAAGCTTTCCCACGTCCTGACCTTCGATGATGACCCGTCCCTGGGTCGGATTGTCGAGGGCGCCCACGATGTTAAGGAGCGTCGTCTTACCGGAACCGGATCTTCCCTTTAATATAGTAAGAATGCCTTCGGGGATGTTCGCATTCACGCTCTTGAGCGCTTGAAAATCCCCGCTGGCCGTGGAAAAGGTTCTTCCCACGTTCTGAATTTCAATAATATAATTCTCTGCCATCTTCGTTCCTCTTGTTCTTTCCTGCGCAGCCTTATTCCTCGCCGAGCTTCAGAGCCTTGGTTACGTTCAGCTTGAATACCAAAGTGATCAAGGTGATCAGACACAGTGCCATAACGCCCGCGATCACGAGATAAAGTCTGTTCATGTCCATCTGGTTCACGATCAGCTTCATCGGCAGCACCTGGTCCGATGCCGCGTACGCCGTCTGCAGCATGGGTACGAACATCCTGGAGGTCAGGGTGCCGATGCCGATGCCGGCAAAGATGGAGAGTACGCCGGAGAAGATCTGCTCGTTGATCAGCATGTGGAACAGCTCGCCCTTATGCATACCGCATGCGCGGAGCACGCCGAAGATCATTTCCCTCGAGCGGATCGCCATGATCCAATAGATCAGGTAACCAACCGCGCAAAGGATGATGGTCACGATAAAGCCCATGGTCAGGACACCGTTGGTACCCTGCAGCAGGGGATCCTGCACCACCTTCTTCATGGCGCTGGCCTTGTCTGCGAACTTCACTACGTGGATGTTGTTTTCTTTGATCCAGCCGTAAATGTCATCCGTGCTCGTGCCATCCTTGAGCTTTGCCCAAACCTCGTAAGGCTGCAGGCCCAAGTTCTTCTGGACGGTGGCAAAGTTGGCGATGATCAGAAGGTTATTCACCTTCGTCGCGGAGCCATCCTGTCCCACGGAGATCGAGGTCGGCTGGTAGCCGGGCCAGTAATCAAAGAAGTCGAGGATCTTTCCAGTGCTGAGCGCGCCGTTTCGATCCTTGTAATCCAGGTTGTCGCCAACCTTAAAGCCATATACGTCGCGGAATGCCGCGGAAACCAAAATACCGTCCGGTGCGACCGCTAGCTCGTTCAGGTATACGCGATAGGGCTTATCGGTCAGCTCCGAATCCAGGTTCGTGATGCTGCCGTACTCCTTCGTGTGGATGCCCATGATCGTACAGTGGGAGGTCGTCTTGTCCTGGGTCTTTACGGTGCCGCGCTCCTCCACGAAAACTCTCGTGCAGGCTTCGAGGCCGGGAATGGAAGTAAACTTACCGTAATCAGGCTCAATGTATGCTGCAGTGCCTTCGTCCGTCGGATTGTCCGTGGTGGAGGGAACCTTGTTCCAAACCTCCTTCATGACAATGTCCACTGGCTCAAGGTATTCCGCATTCTCCTTCGCATTTTGCAGAATGGTTCTCGCCACCACTGCGTGGTACATGCCAAGGGAGATCGTCAGGATCATGAACAGCATGATGAACTGCTGCTTTCTGCCGTTCTTTACGTTCTCCATGAAAGACGCGTAGCTCGCGGGCTTCCAAAAACGCTTGCCTAGCAGATAGATCAAGTGGATCACGATGGGCTGGAGTCGCAGGAACAGCAGGCCCATGCCCACGATAAACAGCGAAGAGCTTAAGTACAGCAGGGGATCCAGGTTCTGTCCTTCCATGACGGAAGCGGCGAGACTGCCGGAGCTCTTGGAGTAGCTGTAATACCCGTACAGGGAAATGCCAAGGCAGATCACGTCAAGGAAGATCTTCTCCCACCAGGAACGCTTTCTGATGGCGTTGGACTGCTTGAGCTTTACGATCGTCAGACGGCTGTGCTTAAGGGCGGGGATCGTCATGATCAGCACGCACCCTACCATGGCTGCGATCGCGTAATTCCATACGGACTGGTCAAAGGTCACGTTCAGCTGGCGTCTTACGTTGAACTCCAGGAAGTTCTGGGTGGAGCCCAGCAGTCTGCAGAACACGGTACCCAGCGGGATGCCGGCGCAGGCGCCAAGCAGCGTCATGAACATGCTCTGATAGAGATACAGTCTGAACATCTGACCGCTGGAACCGCCACGGCTCTTCATGACGGAGATCTCGTTTCTCTCCATGTCATACATCTGACCGGAGATCATGAACAGGAATGCGCAAAGCAGGATCAGTACCGGTACCTGCAGGATAAAGAGCGCTGCCTCGATCCTTGTGCGCTTTGCGAGGTAATCCTCCAAAAGTGCCTTGTAGGGTGCCTCACCCATGGTCTTACGAATGGAGCTTTCCTCGGTGTAGTAACGGGTTCTCTCCATCAGGCGATCCACCTTTTTCGCGGTGATGTCTTCGTAGTTGAACAGATTGAAGAACTGACAGGTGATGGAATACTTCTCCGCGCGCTCTCCAAGGAAGTACTCGCGGAAGAGATTCTCATTCATCAGGCAGACGATGCCCATGTCGGAGGGCTTTACCTGCCAATAGAAATCGGTGCTGTCCTGCTCTGCGAACACGCCGACGATCTTGATGCGGATCTGCTCCTTGTTCGCGTTAGCGAGGCCCTGAAATTCAAAGGTCTCTCCAACCAGCAGGTTATTGCTCACCAGGCAGTCCTGGCTGACAACGACTTCCACAGCGCCGTCCTCGGTCAGGCCGCTTTCCGAATACATCTCACCGGAAAGGAGCTTCGCGTGCTGCGGGAGGTTCGAAAGGGCACCAAGTCTTACGCCGTCAGTACCCAGATCCAGTCTGTTCCAGAGGGACTTGATCGGTGTCTTCTCTACCTGATAATAGTAAATGAGTTCTTTGGGTTCAACACCCATGTCACCATCGAGGTCCGCCATTGCCTGCTCCAGTCTTGCGACGGAGGCGCCTCCGCGGTCGTTCTTTGCGATGATCAGCATGCTGTTTCTGGCAGGCCAGAGACCCGTTTCGGAAAGATAATCATCAAATTCATCCTTGATCATGCGATCGAAGGCGGCATTTCGGTACAGTGGGAAGCTCACCACGGTAGCGATCAGGAGGACACAACCCAGGAGCAGGCACATGACCATCCACTTTTTATGCCATAATTTTTGCAACATTACTTTGAGCATATTTCCATCCCTTCCGTCAGGCCCTCAACAACCCAATAGTAGGTGTCATTGAATCCGCCGGCCACAAACGACTGTGCCTTTGCATTTCCGTTTTCGTCCTTGACATAGACGTAAGTCTTATTACCGTTGTTGTACACGTAAGCTCTCGGTACGATCACCACGTTCTTCATCTCTCTGACGTTCGCGTTCACCGTGTAGCGATAACGGTTCCACCATTCACCGGCGAGCGCGCCCTGGAGCACGTCCTCCACCGCATCCTGCGGCAACAAGAGGTTCTTGGAGTTGGTCTGCAGCTGCCCGCTTACGCCAATCTTCGCCATGGTCACCACCTTGCACCGCACGCTTTTGGTCCGCTGCTCTGCGTCCATGTATTCCACGCTCACCTCATTGCCGTACTGGAGGTTTTGGCTCTCATCCTCCACCTTGACGTAGCAGTTGCCCTCATCCGCGATCTCCGCGATGAAAGCGCCCTTTTGCACGATGGACTCGTTTTCATACTTCTGCATGTAAAGTACCACGCCCGTTCTCGGCGCTACGATCTGCTTCGTGGAGAAGTCCTTCTTTTGCTTAGCGATGGCCTCTTCCACGTCCTTGATCTGATCTTCGTAATTCTTGATCGCTTCTTGGTACGCCTCGTCCTTGGTGTCCTTCTCATGTTCCTTCACGTAATCCGCAAGGCGCTCCTTCAGTCTCGTCAGCCTGGTCTCGTTTCTGGTCAGGGCTAGCTTGTCGGGCTCCACGCGAACCGTCGCGATAACGTCGCCCTTATTGACGTGCTGGAACATCTCCACCTGATACTCGCCGAAGTAAGTCGTTCCGTTTTCCACGGGGTTGTTGATGCTCTCGGTGATGGTATAGGTCAGCTCCGCGCGCTCGGAGAACTCGGAGTGGAACTCGGCCGTCGTCAGCTTCTTCGTGCCCTCAGGGTTCACCGTCATGGGGTTCGCGTACAGGATCTGGTCGCCAGCCTTCAGGCCGCTGGTGATCTCCGTGTACATGCCGTCGCTGTAACCAAGGGTCACGTTGGTGCGGATGCTCTTGCCATCCTCGTAGAGATATACGTATCTGCCCATCTCATCCCTGTGGATGCTGTCCTTCGGGATCGATACCACGTTCTCATACTTCTTCGTGATCACGGCGATCACGGCATAGTCGCCGATATTTACGTCGCTCACGTCCTCCGCGAAATAGAATGTGGAGTACACCTTGCCATTCGCGGACTGTCTTGCATATTCATCCGAGGAGATTTCCTGGTAATTTACCTTATAGCGCTTTCCATCGATCAGCGCGTATACGTCCTCGGCGTTCTTGATCGTATTCTTATTAATGTAGTCACACTTTAAGATCATCTGCGACATGTCGCCCACGGCCACCACCGGCACGTCCGCGCGCAGATAATCGTTCGCACCTAGGTCTGCCAGCGCAACAACTTCGCCGGAAGTCTGGCTCGTCAGCGTCGCATTCTGGCGGCTCTTCTGAAGCTGCTTTAGGAGATAAAGCTGATGCGTATGATCGAGTTCATACAGCGCCGCGCGCTGCTCCAGTGCCAGCTCAGCGGTATCCGCCGCATGCTTTGCGATGCGATAGTCGCCTTCGAAGCGGTCGTGCTGTGCCTTCCAGGTCGGATACTCCGGATTGTCGACCATTTCGCCGCTTTCCTCATCCTCGATCTGCAAGGGTTCCGGTGCATCCTCATACTGATCGTACGCCCACTTGGCATTCCGCTCCTGACGGCGATACTCGTCGATGGTCTCCTGCTGCTTGGTCACGTACTTCTGGTATTCCTCCTCCATGGAGGCAATGTATTCCTTCTTATTCTTAATGTCCTCGTCAACCTTCTCCGTATTGGCGGAAACGAGCTGCTGCCCCACCTTGACCGTATCGCCGAGGAACGCGCCGTAGGAGCTAAAGTTGAAGGCATAATCCGGTGCATATTCCCGAACGACGGGCAGTACCGTCGCCGCGTAAACGTTTGCGTTGTACAGGTTTCTCGTTGCAACGGTCTCGAGGCTCACCTCCGCGTTGACGGGATCCACCAGAACGATCTCTTCGGAGGATGCCTTCGGCGCGTCTGCCGCCGTACCAAAGCTGCAACCGGTCAGGGACAGGATCATACTTGCTATGAGTAATAACTTAACGCTTTTCCTTCTCATTTCAGAATAACCTTCTCCCCTTCTTCCAGTCCGCTGACGATCTCGATCACGCCGTCGCCGGAAAGTCCAACTTCGATCCACTTTACGTCTCTGGAGCCTTCGTCGTTGAGCACGTAAACATACCACTTTTCATCCGCGCCATGCACGGCCTCCACGGGCAAGGTCAAGACGTCAAGTCTCTCGCCCAGGATCACGGTCACGGTTCCCGTGTCGCCTGCGTCGAAGATGGCACCCTCGCCGCCTTCCACGATGGAGAAGAACATCTGATCCGTCCAATAGCTCTTCAGATAAGGCTCTACAAGGTAGGTACCCTTGCTAGGACCGCTGACCACCTTCATCTCCAGCTGCTGCCCATCCTGAATGATGTCCTTATAGGTCATGATCTTCGAGGAGAAGAAGCACTCGGTATTGTCCTTCACCTGCATGACCACCTCGTCCCTTACGGAGGTGGAACCCTCGAGGTTCTTCTTCACGATGGAGACCGTTCCGTCAATCGGTGCATAGAGCTTACTCTGGCGGACCGACGTTTTAATCTGGTCAAGCTGCTTTTGATCAAGGCTGATGGAATCGTTTAAGTCCTGACGAGAATAATTATTATTCTTCTGGAGCTCCTCGATGTCGCCGGTCTGATCAAAGCCTCTGTTAAAGAGCTTGTTCAGCCACCTTCTCTGGATCTCCATGTTCTCGTTGTCGTCCACCTG
>JAFPRF010000083.1 GCA_017400965.1 Lachnospiraceae bacterium | reverse complement strand
TTGTCAATGCTGGTCTTTAAGCCAATGCTGGCAAAGAAGACCGGTCCGAAGAGCATGTAGGAATTGATGTCGATCTTCTCGTCAATGTACTGAGAATCCTGGATGGAGCAGAGGATGATTCCGGCCACGTAAGCGCCAGTAATATCCGCAATGCCAAACCATTTCTCCGCGCCGTACGCAAACGCGAAACAGAGCGCCAGACCAAGGATCGGAATTCTTCTGGTATGAGGATAGCGCTGATCCAACTTTTTGAAGATCAAATACAGGATAAATCCAACGCCAACAGCCGCAAGGAAAAACAGGATCGTGGAGATCACAACGCCCATGGGATCCGTGTCCGGGTTCTTAAAACCAATGACAAAGGTCAGGACGATAATACCGATGACGTCGTCTATAATGGCAGCACTTAAGATTGTCGTACCGACCTTGCCCTTTAATTTTCCCAATTCTTTTAAGGCTTGGACGGTGATGGAAACACTCGTTGCCGTCATGATGACGCCGACGAACACCGCCTTATAGAAATCCTCCGATCCCCATGGTGCCATGCCGTAAAGACCAAAATATAACAGGGTTCCTCCTACCAAAGGAACAAATACTCCGGCACAGGCAATGAGGAAGGCAATCGGTCCCGTCTTCATGAGGTCTTTTAAGTTCGTCTCCAGTCCAGCGGAGAACATGAGGAGCACCACACCGATCTCCGCCATGTGAGTTAAAAAATCTGTCTGCTCCACCAGCCCTAAAATGCTCGGTCCGATCAGCAGTCCCGCAATGATCTCACCAACGACCTGCGGCGCCTTGAGCTTTCTCGCAATAATGCCAAAAAACTTTGCAAAGATCACAATGATTGCTAAATCTCGAAATATCAAATATGCTTCCATTTTATCACTCCTATCTGCATAAGCATATTCATTATACATGGAATGAAATAAAAATCAAGCATAAAAAACCTCCCCTAAGCATTTGCTAGGGAAGGTTTCTTCAATGTCTTATTCGTCCTCTTCTTCCTTCGGGAGGTTGATCTCCTTATCGGGATCGTCCTCGAAGGCGTCCATGGCATTCATTTCAGACTCGGCATATTCCGCTTCTACGCTGGCTTCCGCGTCTTCAATGTTGTCAAATTCCTGATTGCCGTCGGAAATCTTCTCGCGTACCTTTGCGATCTGCGCGATCTTGACGCCATCCTTAACGTTCATCATCTTCACGCCGGAGGTAATTCTGCCGAGCTTGGAGATGTCCTGCATACGCAGCTGGATGATGATGCCCTCGGTGGTGATCATCATGATTTCATTGTCATCGGTCACGGCCTTTACGCCAACGACGTAACCAGTCTTCTCCGTGATCTTATAGCACTTCACGCCCTTACCGCCGCGCTTTTGCACGTGGAATTCATTAAGGTAGGTGCGCTTTCCGAGGCCATACTCGGAGACGATCAGCAGGGAATCGCCCTGGCTCTCGAGCTGCATGCCAATGATCTCGTCCTGATCCTCTAAGTTCATGCCGATCACGCCCATGGAGGCTCTGCCGGTAGGACGTACGTCAGTCTCCTTAAAGCGAATGCACTGGCCAAACTTCGTTACAAGGAAGATGTCATCGTCATTATTGGTGGTCTTGACTTCGATCAGCTCATCGTCATCGCGCAGGTTGATCGCTGCGAGACCATTCTTTCTAACGTTTGCATATTCTACAAGGGAGGTCTTCTTTACGATGCCCTTGCGGGTTACCATAAAGAGGTTCTTCTCCTCGTCATATTCCTTGATGGGGATCATGGCGGTGATCTTCTCTCCAGGGTTGAGCTGAAGGAGATTTACGATCGCCGTGCCACGAGCAGTTCTGCCAGCCTCGGGAATCTCGTAAGCCTTCAGGCGATATACGCGGCCAAGGCTCGTGAAGAAGTTCAGGTAATGATGATTCGTCGTCATGAGCAGATCTTCGATGTAATCGTCCTCAATGGTCTGCATGCCCTTGATGCCCTTACCGCCGCGGTTCTGCGCCTTGAAGTTGTCCACCGTCATGCGCTTGATGTAGCCAAGCTTGGTCATGGCTATCACGGTATTCTCGTGAGGGATCATGTCCTCGATGGAGATGTCAAACTCGTCAAAGCCGATCTTACTTCTTCTGTCATCACCATACTTGATCGCGATGATCTGGATTTCCTCTTTGATCACGCCAAGGAGGAGCTTCTCATCAGCAAGGATGGCCTTTAATTCTGCGATCCTTGCAACGAGTTCCTTGTGCTCATCCTCCAGCTTTGCTCTTTCCAAACCTGTCAGGGCACGCAGTCTCATGTCAACGATGGCCTGCGCCTGTACGTCGGAAAGTTCGAAGCGCTGGATCAGGCGATCCTTTGCTTCCTGGGTATTCTGGCTGCTGCGGATGATGGAGATCACTTCGTCGATGAAGTCCAAAGCCTTTAAAAGACCCTGTAAAATGTGGTCTCTCTCCTCCGCCTTGTTTAAATCATATTTGGTGCGGCGGGTTACCACGTCCTCCTGATGCTTTAAATAATAGTTCAGCATGTCAAGGAGGCTCATGACCTTGGGCTCGTTGTTCACGAGCGCCAGCATGATCACGCCAAAGGTATCCTGCAGCTGGGTGTGCTTATAGAGCTGGTTCAAAACCACGTTCGGGTTCGCATCGCGGCGAAGCTCGATCACGACTCTGACGCCTTCGCGGTTGGATTCATCGCGGATGTCGGTGATGCCGTCGATCTTCTTAAGCTTAACGAGCTCTGCGATCTTCATGATCAGATTCGCCTTGTTCACCATGTAGGGAAGCTCGGTGGCGATGATCTGGTTCTTTCCGTTGGGAAGGGTCTCGATATTGGTCACGGCGCGCACGCGTACCTTACCACGGCCCGTGCGATATGCCTCTTCGCAGCCTTTTGTGCCAAGAATGAGGCCACCAGTGGGGAAGTCAGGCGCTTTTACGATCTCCAAAATCTCATCGATGGAGGTTTCGCGGTTTTCCTGCACCTTATTGTCAATGATCTTGACAACAGCCTGCACGACCTCACGCAGGTTATGAGGCGGAATGTTGGTTGCCATGCCGACGGCAATACCGGTGGTACCATTTACCAAGAGGTTCGGATAGCGGGAAGGAAGCACAACGGGTTCTTTCTCGGTATCATCGAAGTTGGGTACGAAGTCCACGGTATCCTTACCGATGTCCGCAAGGAGCTCCATACTGATCTTGGAGAGTCTCGCCTCCGTGTAACGCATGGCAGCTGCGCCGTCGCCGTCCATGGAACCGAAGTTTCCGTGGCCGTCAACGAGGGGATATCTGGTGTTCCATTCCTGGGCCATGTTTACCAAAGCGCCATAGATGGAGCTGTCGCCGTGAGGGTGATATTTACCCATGGTATCGCCGACGATACGCGCGCTCTTACGATGCGGCTTATCCGGTCCGTTATTGAGCTCGATCATGGAGTAGAGCACGCGTCTCTGTACGGGCTTTAAGCCGTCGCGCACGTCAGGAAGGGCGCGGGCCGCGATAACGCTCATCGCATAATCGATATAAAATGTCTCCATTCTCTCTTTCAGATCAACCTCATGAATTTTGTCAATCTCATTTGGCTTCTGATCAAAAATGTCGTCGTTCATGGTTCCTCTTTCTGTCTCAAGTGACAATTATGTTTTAGGTAATATCCAAATTCTTTACGAATTTCGCATTCTCTTCGATGAATTCGCGGCGGGGTTCAACTTTGTCGCCCATGAGGGTGGTGAAGGTAAGGTCGAGTTC
>JAFPRF010000082.1 GCA_017400965.1 Lachnospiraceae bacterium | reverse complement strand
GTTCGGGCTCATGGCAATAAGTAGCGCGATCACGGAAATGATGGCAACCACAATACGGCCGGCCCAAAGCATTTCCTTGTCCGAAGCGTTCTTTCGGAAAACGGGCTTGTATACGTCAGACGCAAATGCAGAGGAAGATGCAAGCAGCTGGGAATCCGCGGTACTCATGGATGCTGCCAGGATGGCGGAAAGCATGATGCCTGCGATCAGCGCAGGGAATACCTTGCGCGCGATGGTGATAAATACCAACTGCTGACTGCCCTGCTCCAGATATGCACCCAGGAACTGATGGCCGGTCAGGCCCACTACGGATGCCATGGCAAGGATCAGTGCCGTCCAAGTAATACCGATGATGCGGGACTTCTTCATTTCCTTGTCAGATCTTACGGACATGTAGCGCACCAAAATGTGCGGCATTCCAAAATATCCAAGGCCCCAGCCGAAACCGCTCAAAATATCGGAAAGGCTCTTCCAGTCCATCTTACCGCTGGAAAGCAGATTGTAATAATTCGGATTCTCTGCCACTTCAGCCAGAGGTACGAAATCAGGAGCCTGCATCGCGAGGTTCACGATGAGTGGCGTTGCCATCAGCGCACACAGCATGAGCATGCCTTGGAAAAAGTCCGTCCAACAAACGGCGTTAAAGCCTCCAAGGAAGGTATACAGCAAAATGATCACTGCCGCACAGATCATGTAGAAGGTCGCGTCCAAAGTAACTGCGCCCAGCTTCTTAACGCCAAACACCGTGGTAAAGAGATTGCCACAAGCCACAAGGCTGGAAGCCGCATAAATGCAATATGCCACGATAAATACCACCGCGCAGATGATCTGAAGCACGGGGCTCTTCGAAAGAAAACGCTTCGTTAAAAACTGCGGGATCGTGATGGCATCCCCTGCGACGATGGAATAACGGCGAAGCTTTGGTGCCACGAAAAGCCACGCGCAGATCGTACCAACGAGCAGTCCCACGGAGATCCAAACCTGTCCCATGCCCCAAAGATAAATGGAACCGGGCAGGCCCATCAGTACCCACGCACTCATGTCGGAGGCTCCCGCAGACAGCGCTGCCACCCAACCGTTCATGTTTCTGCCGCCAAGAAAATACTCCTTGTCACCGCCCTTTACGTTGCGTCCCTTCATAAAGAAGTACACGCCGACGCCCAGCACGATCACCAGATAACAAACAAACGCCAAAACTTCCAAAAAATTGTCTCCCATAGTTCCTCCCCTTCTGCTCTTACACGCTGCTACTTTACTAAATTAACGCGTTCCAACAATAAAATAATATACGGATTCCGAGAAAAAGGCAAGCAAAACATGCAAACAATGCAAATTCGGCGCGACATTCTTCTTGAAAAACGAATAAAGTATGATAGACTATTCTATAACGAACTTCGTTGCAAAACCTAAGGAGAATAGTTTATGTGGATTGCAAACAACTGGAAAGATTATGAAGTGTTAGATACCTCAAACGGCGAAAAGCTGGAGCGCTGGGGAAAATACCTCCTGGTGCGTCCCGATCCGCAGGTCATTTGGAACACGCCTCATGAACATGAAGGTTGGAAGAAAAAGAATGGTCATTATCATCGCTCCAGCAAGGGCGGCGGCGAGTGGGAGTTCTTCGGTCTTCCCGAGGAGTGGACCATAGGCTATCGTGAGCTTACCTTCCATTTAAAGCCGTTTAGCTTTAAGCACACGGGACTTTTTCCCGAGCAGGCCGTCAACTGGGATTGGTTTTCTTCTATAATAAAGGACGCGAAAAAGAAAGACCCAGACCGCGAGATCAAGGTCTTGAACTTATTTGCCTACACGGGCGGCGCAACCATCGCTGCTGCCGCAGCAGGTGCCAGCGTAACGCACGTAGACGCAGCAAAGGGCATGGTGGCCTGGGCCAAGGAGAACGCCATCTCCTCCGGCCTCGAAAGCGCACCCATCCGATATTTTGTGGACGACTGCGTCAAGCTTGTGGAGCGTGAGATCCGCCGCGGCAATCACTACGACGGCATCATCATGGATCCCCCTTCCTATGGACGCGGTCCCAAGGGCGAGATCTGGAAGATCGAGGAAAGCATCTTCCCCTTCATCGAGCTCACGGCGCAGCTCCTCAAGAAGGACTCCCTCTTCTTCCTCATTAATTCCTACACGACAGGCCTGCAGCCCGCCGTCCTCTCTTACATGCTAAACACCGTCATTACGAAAAAATATGGCGGCACCGTCGTTTCAGATGAGATTGGCCTCCCCGTAACGGAAAGTGGCCTCATCCTTCCCTGCGGCGCCTCCGGACGCTGGACTGGAAAGCAATAAGAATACCCCTCATTTTCGGATACTTCCAAAATGAGGGGTTCTTTTTTACTTTAATAAAGGTATCTTACATTTCGTACACCGATCCGCCGCAACGGGGTTCTTTGTCATGCAGCTGACGCAATAGATGCAGGGTGCCTTAGATTTGTCATAGAGCTCATAGGGGAAGTGGAACTGCGGATGATACCGAAATTGATCCCCGACCTTCAAGTAATTGTAAGCCAAGATCATGGAACCCTCCCGCTCCACAATCTTCTTGGTTTTTCCGTCGCTGAGCTTTACGTAAGTATAATACTCCGTGACGCGTTCCTGTCCATCATCATTCTTATGGCGGTAAACCATCTCCGTCTTTTGGTTCGTCACGACGGCATCGTAACTCTTCTTCATCTTCTGACAGATCGCAGAAATCACGGCCATCACCAGAAAGACGCAGGATACGATCACGCCATTTCTTGCCGCCTCTCCGACCTCCATCTTCCCACTCGCCAAAGCGTAAATCACAAAACCGATCAGCGGCATGGGAATAATGATGCAGCTGAACACAAGGCCAGCATTGCGGTTTTTCTTCATGGCAGCCAGAATCTCAGGATCATTGACGCGACTCGAATATCCAAGTGCAATTGCAGGTGCCTGCGGCTGGACAGGTTGCGCCTGCGCCGCTGCCTTTAACGGATTCCCGCACTGCGGACAGAATGCGCCGTTAGGATCAACCTGCGCACCGCACTTCGTACAAAAATTCGGCATAGGATTCCTCCCTTCTGTTATGGAAAATTGTCAGAAAACTGTCTGATTTTAGTATACAATAATTCATGCCATAACACAAGGAATTTATGCCAAATGCATTAAAGAATGTACTTCCGAAAAACCGGTATTTTCCGCAGGACCCATGTCCCGATCAGTGCTCCGACGTAGGCGATGAGGAAAAAGAGCGGCACGCCAATAAAGAAGCGGAAGTCCATGATGGAAACATGCAGGAATTTGTAGCAAAAATTCAGGAACACGGGGTGGATCAAATAAACGCCAAAGCAAAGCGGGCTTAGGAACGTCACCGCCTTGCCTGCCTCCTTGTCCTCCCAAAGGAAGCGAATGCCCGCGAAGAGCAAAATGGATGCAAAGACAGTCAGCGGATTGGCGTAAGCCATGTCAATCCGATATCCATCCTCAAAACGAAGCGCGCCCGCCATGAATTCCAAAACAAGAAACGCGGCAAAGCACGTCACGGCATTTCGCTTGGAATAGATTCCCTTCTTTGTCACAAACACGTAACCACAGAGATAATAAAAAAGATAGATGAATTCGTTAGGGATCGGCCAACGCAATCCAACTCCCAAAAAAGCCAAGCAATACGGGATCAGACTGCTGCCGAGCAAAATGAGCAGCATGACACCCCAGGTTGCGGCATTCGGATATTTCGCCAAAAACCACTTTAGCGCCGGCGTCAACGCATACAGGATCAGGATCAGGTACAAATACCACAGATGCGACCAGCTTCTGCCAGTCAGCGTATGCCAAACGGCGGTCGGAAGCATGGAAAGGGAAAAGCCCTTCACCGTCATGATCTGCTCAAGGAGCGAAAAAGGAATGCCAAAAACGAGTAACGCCAAAAGGATGCGCCTGCAATACTGAAAAAGCGCATCCTTCCAAGTGATCTCTCGTTTGGGATCTAAGAACAAATATCCACTGATCATCAAAAAGACGGGGACACTGACGGCACAAACGTCGACCAGCGCGTGAAAAGCCTTCACGCGCCGATCCCATCCCGTAAAATCATAGCCTCCGTTTAACACGCCAGAGACGGCGTGCATCAGCACTACCGCCATCGTCGCCAGCACGCGAAGCACGTCCAGAAATGCCTGGCGTCTCTGCGTTACTCTCCCCATAGCAGGCCCTCCAGTCCTTCCACGAAGGACGCGTAGTCATAATCCTCATCCAATATTTCAAAGGTCGCGTCGTCGCCTTCGTACTTTAAATAGTCTCCGCTGAGCTTGATGGTCTTCGTCACCTCATTCTCAGAATTCAGCACGTCGATCTCTACGTAGCTTATAAACTCCTTCGTCCGCGTCTCCTCTAAAAGCATGTTCTGCACGTAGGCGTACAATTGCTCTGCGATCATCGCATTTCCAACCAGCTTCGCTTCCCCAGAAGGAAGGGTAATGCACAGCTGCTGATCTCCAAGCCCGTTAGAGGTGGAATTGTTCAGTGCGTACTTGCCCTTGAGCAAAAGCTCCTCAGATCTGATCTGGCGCTTACTCGACGTCGCATCCTCATTGTCTTCCAGTTTCGCTCCAGCCTTATCCGTCGCATGAATGTCGTCCAAGTTTGCGGAATAGCTGTTCGTACTAGCTGCCGCGTTCTCTTTGACCATGTCATCCGACTCACCTTCTGCTGCTTCCTGTACCATTTCATAGCTTTCCCCACGCCAAGCAGCATTCTCTTCAGCACCTGCGTCATCCATGGTTGCCATGTCAGCCTGCGGCGCATTTGAGGAAGACTTGCCCTTCTTCGCGCTATCCTGCTGCTCCATGGCAATCGCGTTGGTGTCCATCGCTTCCTTCTTTCCACCGTTAAGCAACGTCACATAGCAGGTTCCGCCGATCAGAAACATGGCGAGACATGCCGCGATCACCTTAGAAATGCGCGCATATTTCTGAAAAGGAACTACCTTTTTCTCTTTTTCACTTCTCGCGAGGAGCTCGGGATCGATCCCGCTCATCGCGTCAAACAGGCGCTCCGCCTGCTCTCTTTTCTTTTCACTCATGTCCGTAACCTCAACTTTTACCGCATCAGACCGTGATTCCCTGCTTCTCCAAAAAAGCCTTCAGCTTTGCCCTGGTCCGAAAAAGGGACGTCTTCACGGAATTCAAATTCATTCCGTAGCGCTTCGCGATGTCCGCATATTCCTCGGAATACCAATACCTGCGAAGGAACACGTTGCACTCCTTCTCGGGCAAGGTCTTTAGGAAATCATTGATCATCGTCTGCAGCTCCGCCGCCTCTACAGCCGCCTCCGTACTGGAGTTTGCGTCGGGAATGCATTCCTCCAACTCATCGAGCTGTACAAAGGTGTCACCGCTGCCGCGCTTCATGGCCTTCTTTTTCTTGTATCTGTCAAAGGAAAGATTTCTGGTGATGGTGCCTAGGAAAATATTCAAGTGATCCGGCCTGTTCGGCGGAATTGAATTCCAAGCCCTCATCCAGGTATCATTCACGCATTCATCCGAATCCTCCTGATCATGAAGGATGTGGAATGCAATGCTAAAGCAGTAGGTTCCGTACTTACTCTGGGTCTGTGCGATCGCCTGCTCGTCGCGGGCAAAGTACAGATCCAGTATTTCCGTATCTTTCAAGATCCCGTCCTCCCAAATGCTCCGCCGGCACGCGTATCCCGGCAAGCGTCTTTACGTTTCTCCTGCTCTATCAAAAGAGACGACATTCCTTCGCAAAAGTTCTTCCTTTTTGCAAATTTGTCGCCTCTTTTTCATATTTTATACCAGCCCGACTCTGCCGGGTACTTCGTACCGAATCCGAAATTCGGGTGCGGTCTTTAGTTCGCTGTAGTAGTTGGTGGCCCAGTCTGCGGCGGTGGTCTTCGGGTTCACGCCGTCAGCGGGAGTGCCAAAGATGCGCATGGGGATCACGGCAGCGCCGCTTAGGGGCTTTTCGAAGAAGAGGCTCATGAAGTCGATGGTCTTTACGCCCTTCGCCTTGTAGAACCACTTTCCGCCAAACTCGATCATGAGGCACGCGTCCTCGTCAAAGTTTGCCTCGCAAAACTCCGGCGTCTTCTCGAGGGATACGGGGATCTCAATGCCATCTGCGTCGTCCGAGCCGCCCCAACGGAGCTTCGCCGGGAAGGCTGCCTCGCCAGTTTGCGTCATGACGGGCAGGAAGTACGGATCATAGATCAGCTTCTTGTAATCTGCCATCACGGGCTGCTCTATGCCCACGGCATTGTTGTTAGGATCCTCAATCTCCAGTCCAAGTCTGCCGCGATCGCGGAACTGGTACATCGAGATACCGTCGAACCAATCGCTCGTATTGTTGTCCCTAAAGTTCTCCGCGAACTTTACGACTGCCTCGCCCTGATGGAACGGTCCCGTTACGTCGCCGTCCGTATTACACTCTGCAGTGGACATGGGGGTATTCTTCCCCGTGATCTCGCGCAGGCGCTTCGCCGTACCTTCGAACGCATGATAAATCTCCGTCAGATTGTCCGCCTTATAGGAACCGCCGCCAACCTCTGCCACGTCATACGGCCAACCGTAATGCAGCGCAGGATAGCTGTCCGCGGACCAAATGTCTGCTGCCTTGTAGGCGGGAAGGAACGCGTCCTCCTTGTCCACCTTGCCGTCCGGCCCAATAAATCCGGCGCAGAAGATCGTCTTCACGTTCGGCGCTTCTTCCTTAATGATCTTATCGAAGCGCACGAAGAAATTCGCGATCTCTTCATGAGAAAATCTCTTATTGTGCGTAAACCAGGTTCCCTGACACTCATGATTGATGCGGATCCGCATGCGTCCAAACTCAGCGAACTGCTTTGCCACGCCGCGCAGATACTCGTCATCCAGCGAGCAATCCACCGTCAGCGTCAAAAGCACGTCCTGGCCATGCTTTCTGATGTCCCTCATCTGCTCGAAGGGCTGTCCGTCCGCGCCAAAGGGAAAATAGTCATCGTAAGGGTAATCCCACTGGAACTTGATATCCATGTCCGCGCAGGCCTTGCTGATCCTCTGCGGCCACTGCGCATCCTTCGGGTACAGCGTGTACATGATGTTCACGCATCTGTGGGGTCTGCCCAGCTTATGCAAAATGTAATCCTGATTTACGTATTCTGCTCTCTCACTTCCGTCTCCCAAATCCAATCCACATTTTGCCTTGGAAAGACGCACTCCATACACCTTCTCCATGTGATTCCTCCTGATGCCTTGTCCTATACTATTGTAATTATTCGTATCTCGGTTTCCCGTCTTTGTCATGAACCTGTTTCTTGATCTCGTACATGAGTCTGTCCGCCTCACGCACGTAATCCTGCAATGTCTCGCCCTTGCCCGGATCCGTCACCACGTAACCGCAGCTCGCGGAAATCTTGTATGGCTGCGAACCGTCATGATTCTTCTGATCCAGATAATCGAGGATCGCGGCCTTGACCCGCTCTGCCTCGAGCACGTCGCTCTTCGCGCCAATGATCAGGAACTCGTCGCCGCCGTAACGCACGGCGATCCATTCATCCTTGATGTTCTGCTTAATGGACTCCGCAACCGTCTTGATCGCGTTGTCACCGTGAATGTGCCCGAACTCGTCGTTGATGCGCTTCATGTAGTTGATGTCTACGAACATGACCAGCATCGCCGCCGCATCCTTTTGACATTCCTCGTACAGCGGGATCGCCTTGTTCTCATAGACGAAACGATTGTACAGTCCCGTCATTGGATCGCGGTCATAAATCCGCGACATGTCCTTATTCAAGGTATCCAAACGCAAGTTGATGCGCAATAATTTCAGGGATTGTTGAAGCTTCTCCATGTAGGGGTACATCATGTCCCCCATCAAAATGTACGGATCGTCGCAAAGGAGCACGTAGCCGTAATTGTATTGATAATAATGGAGCGGCGCAAAATAGTAGGTGTGTTGCTCGCCCGGGATCTTCTCATAGCCGGGGATCAGATTCGAGCGTGTTACCTCCACGTTCTCGAGGATTTCACCGTTTTTCATGGCCACAAGGGCCTCCATCCGATCATTGATGCCGCGGTCCCATAGCTCCTTTTCCTCCGCCATGGGCTCCTCGAAATACTCCGAATGCACAATGATCGCGAAGGTCGAACCTTCAAAACGATGGTTGCGATAATAATGATCCTGCAAGCTATGCTTGAGAGCATTGTAACTCAAAATTCCGGAAATCCGCTGGCGCATCACGCGTTCCGTCTGCTCCAGCATGGAATCGTCAATGTGACGCTGATAGGCGAACTTACAATAATCCCTACGCATCGCCACGTTATCCAACTCTCCCTCGCAGCCGCAGCTTTCGCCGCGCACAAAGGTGGACGGGATCGTTACGCGAATCTTCGAAAGCGTCCCTGCGATCTGCTCATAAATCATTTCGCAGGCGCGGTAACCGATGATCTCATAATTCTGTTTAACAGTAGAAAGCGCCGGGAAGGAAACCTGTCCGGAAGCGATGTGATCAAATCCCGTAACGATCACGTCTCTCGGAAGCTCGTAGCCCAAACGATACAGTTCGGTTGATGTCGCCAACGCCATGATGTCGTTCGCGCAAATGATGGCATCCGGAAGGGGCGTTCCCTTACGCACCCAATCCTGTACGATCGCCGCAGGGCCATTATTGCCCCACGCGCCATAAACCACTTTCTCATCTGGAAGCGCTATGCCATGCTCCGCCAGCACCTGTCTCGTTGTCTGGAGACGCGCAATGCTGTCGGGATGATCCTCCGTACCGCCCATAAAGACCACGTTTTTCACGCGATGCATCGTCACAAGATGCTCCACTAGCTCGCGCATGCCCTCCTCGTTGCGGATGCAGACCGAAGGCACGCCCTCCATCTCCATGCCGATGCTGACCACGGGAACGCCTATCTCCTTAGCGCGCTCGCAAAGCTTCACGGCGGTTTCGTTTGAGTTGAGCATCGTTGATAAAACGATCGCTCCGTCGTAATCCTCCATGCGGCTCAGATCATAAATATTTAGTTCGCCCTGGCTGAGCGTGTAATAATCGCTATAAGACGCAAAGCTTAAGAAAACAAAGATGTCAAAGTCTTTCAGCTTCGCATACTCGCGGATGCCCTTCATTGCCTGAAACAGCGCATCCCCATTCCAGCCATTTGCATATACTGCGATTTTTTTCTTCATAACCTACCCCAAAAGTTATTTAGAACTATAGTTACAAACTCCACAATTATACCCTTAATTATATGCTCTACAGGGGAAAATGTCTAGTAAATTTCATGCCATGGGAGACCCCGTAATGATTTTCCGCGCCTCCTATTAAAAAACTGTTGAAATCTTCTGAAAAAATGGTATCATAGCAATATGATTTTGTAATTATTCAGAGCCATGCGTGAAAACAATGGCTCATGCTTGCATGAAAGCCATTGTTTTCGCATATGGCGAGATACACACATGAGCAAAAACCGAAGGTTTTGCGAATGGGTGTCTGAATAATTACATAGCTAATTCTAGGAGGAAAAAAAGATGCGCACAAAGATCAAAGAGCTATTCAGAAACACCTCTGAATATGCTTCCAAAGAAGTGACCATCTGTGCCTGGGTTCGTACCAATCGCGCACAG
>JAFPRF010000081.1 GCA_017400965.1 Lachnospiraceae bacterium | reverse complement strand
GTACGTCAGATTATTGACCATGAGAAGCTTTAGTACCTTCCAGATCAGGGGATACGCAAAGGCTAGGTGCACGCCCGCCAGAAGAAGCGGTGCAAAGAATACCGTGAGCACCTGGGAATTAATGCTGCCCTTGATGTCCTTCGTGGTCATGCCGACCTTCTGCATGATCTCGAAACGGCCCTGATCCTCGTAGCCTTCCGATATCTGCTTGTAGTAAATGATCAGTACCGCTGCCATCAGGAACAAAAAGCTGAGTAAAATGCCGATGAAGAAGAGTCCGCCATACATGTCGACCAGCGACTCCATCACGTCGGGCTTACAGGTGGAAAAATAGGAGTAGCCTCTGTTCTCATCGCGCAGGAATTCAAACGCTTCACTTCTCCCCAGACTCTCCCGCAAGGTCTTCGCCATTTGTGAGATCTCCTCATCTGAGGCATCCAGATCATACCCGTAATACCATTTCAGCATCACATAAGAATTATCTCGCTCTGCCTGGTTCAAAAGTGCCTGGGTCTCTTCCATGTCCGAAATGATGAGGGTCAGGGAAGGCAGATAATTGTAGGTATCCTCACCAATGGGGAACATTTTCTTCAATTGCCCGCAGATGCGCCAGCTCACGTCTTTGATACGAAGCTGCGATTCCGCATAGGTGCAATCGTTAGCGTAGAGATAGGCCTCTCCCGCCTGGGGATTTAGGCTTTCTCCCGTGATGCGATTATAATCCTCTGCGGAGAGGATGAAAAGCAGTCGATATTTACTCCCCGACATTAGGGAACTGATATCTTCTCCATAGCCTACGCCAGTGTCGATCTCCCCGTTCTCCAATGAGCCTTCCGTTCCCAAGTAAATATACGAGATCTCATTCAGAGGCGTAACGCCTTTCTCATCGAACACCTGGTGTATGCCTTCCGTAAGGCGCTCAACGCCTTCCTCTTTCAGCATCTGTACTTTGCCATAAAAGTGCAGACCGAATTCCGTCTGGCGGAAAAATCTGGTTTCCACAATGTCCGTCATGCCAAAGTACATGCTTCCCGTGGAGGACAGCATCACGAGTACCATGGTGCTCAAAATACAGATGGATGCCAGGCCCGCACCGTTTCGCTTCATGCGGTAGATCATGGACGACACGGACACAAAGTGCTGCTTTTTGTAATAATAGCCCTTGTTGTTTTTCAGGAGCTTACAGAATACAACGCTGCCTGCGATAAAGAGAAAATAAGTCGCAATAATGACCATGATCACCGCAATGAAAAACATAAACAGTGCTGCGATCGGGCTTTGGATGGACAGGGCCAAGATATAAGCGCCGACAAGGAGCAGCAGTCCAATGATCGCCAAAATCCAATTTGCCTTGGGCGGCTTCTCGCCGTAGCTCTCGCTTCGAAAGAGTTCCATCGGATTGGAAATCTGCACGCGGAAGATGCTCCTAACAAGCAGGAACGCGAAAATGCAAAGGTAAACCTCGATCGTTGTTGCAAAAACCTTGCCTTCGAGCGTAAAGGCGTAGGTCGTGATCTCCTGCCCAAGGATGTTGGCCAGGCAAAGCTCCGACAGTTTGGAAAAGAGAACGCCCACAAAGAGTCCGCCGCCAAGACCGATCAGTGCCACCAAAATGGCCTCCCAGAACATGATCTTTCTTAGGCCCCTCTTTCCCATGCCAAGAATATTGTAGAGGCCAAATTCCTTGCCTCTTCTCTTGGTCAGAAAGGAGTTCGTATACCAAAGAAACAGTACGGAAAAAATCGCTACGACATATTTCCCGAGAGCCAGTGCAAAGCTCGTACTGCCACCGCCGCGCATCATGTCCAGAAGGGGCGAGTAACTCAGGTTATGCAGAATGTAGAACATTGCCACGGTGCTGATGCAGGTGATGAGGTAAGGCACGTAGATCTGTTTGTTCTTTTTCATGCCGTCCACGGCAAGCTTTAGGAAAAAGAATTTCCTCATCTGCGATCACCTCCCGCCTGAAGGAGGGTGAGGGTGTCGGAAATCTTTTGGTAGAACTGTTCCATGGTGGCATCGCCGCGGTAGAGCTGGTGGAATACCTCGCCGTCCTTGATAAAGAGGACTCTGCCCGCATGGCTGGCTGCCTTAACGGAGTGGGTTACCATAAGGATGGTCTGTCCGCTCTCGTTGACTTCGTTAAAGAGTTTTAGCAGTTCGTCGGTCGCCTTAGAATCGAGGGCACCGGTAGGCTCGTCCGCAAGAAGGATCTTGGGATCATTGATGAGTGCTCTGGCCACTGCCGCTCTTTGCTTTTGTCCGCCGGAAACCTCGTAGGGGTATTTCTTAAGGAGTTCGGTGATGCCAAGCTGCTGTGCGATGGGGGCGAGCTTACCGCTCATCTCATCGTATTTCTTGCCTGCAAGCACGAGGGGCAGGTAGATGTTGTCTTCGATGGAGAAGGTATCAAGGAGGTTGAACTCCTGGAACACGAATCCGAGGTGGTCTCTTCTGTATTCCGCGAGGTCTTTTTCTTTGATCTTCGCGGTATCCTGGCCGTCAAGGATAACTTTGCCGGAAGTAGGGCGATCAAGGGATGCGAGGATGTTGAGAAGGGTCGTCTTTCCGGATCCAGACTCGCCCATGATCGCGACGTATTCGCCCTTCTCCACCGTGAAATTCACGTCCTTGAGGGCCTCGACCTGGTTGCCGCCAAACCTTGTCGTGTAAACTTTCTTCAAATGCTCTGCCGTAAGTAAGCTCATGTTATGCCTCCTATTCCCGGCTCACCCGGGATGTCTTTGTTTTTCTTTCTGTTATCAGCTTACCAAATCAGCTGCATCTTCTCCATTGCATTTCCTTACAGTCCCGGGGGAATTCCTTACGTTTTTGTCACAAGTTGGGGGGGCCACGTGCAAGGCCAGGGGGCTCCGTCCGAAACGGCTCGGACTGCACTAAGCTCATCGACCGTCCTCATAGCGCACTCAATCGCTCGGCAACTCGGAGCTACGCTCCTCAAACAGACCTCGCGATCTCGCATGAGGCCAGCCGATTCACTAAGTGCTGCCGGCTCAGGCGTGCCCTTCGGCACGTCCCTCACGTTGTTCGGGATTGCAAGCAAAGCTTGCAACATAATTGTTTCGGACGGAGCCCCCGGGGCTTGCACTTACTTTGTCGACCGCGTTACAAAAACGGATTATTCCAGAACACGT
>JAFPRF010000080.1 GCA_017400965.1 Lachnospiraceae bacterium | reverse complement strand
GTGAATGAGGACGTTCGGGATCTCTCCGATGGTCACGAGGCCCCTGTCATCATACTTCTTTACAATGTCGCCCAAAACTGCTGCCGACTCGTCCGTGCAGCTGACCGTAAACTCGCCGAGGTCGTCGAGGGTGGAGGAGAAGAGATCGCTGACGAGCACGTCGATCTGATCCGCCTTCTTATAAATGTTATCCAGCTTTTCCAATAAGTACGCCGGATCCTCTCCCGCCTGCCCCGAGGAAACCTTTGCCTTTAAGAGCTCCGTCGTCAGCTTCACGCCGGTGATCGGAGTCTTTAGGTCATGACTTAGGGACGCAACCAACTCCCGTTCCTTTTTTTGCAAAGCGATCTCGCGCTCGCGGGAGGCCTGCAGCTGTTCGCGCATGATGTCAAAGCTTTCGGAAAATGCGCCAAACATATTCTGCTCGTCCATGAGGAGCGGTTCGTCCAGATGCCCTTCGGCAACCTTCCCCGCGAAGCTTTGCAGGTTATGAAAGGGTCGGATGATGTTTTTTTGCACGTAACGATCGTAGAGGATCGCGCCGAATACAAAAAGGACAAAGACCAGTCCAAAGCCTAGAAGTAATTGGTTTCGCATGCTTTGGTAACTCCCGCTTCCCTCCTCGGGAAGGATGATGCTCCCCACAATCTGCCCGTTTCTAGCGACGTAGGCATAAAGCAGGCGATTTTTCATGGCCTCTTCCAAGCCGTGAATGGATCTGCTTTCCTCATTCGAGGCATAGAGCACGTCATTATTGGCACTCAGGATCACGTAATTCGTTCCGTAAGACCCGTTCGAAAGAAACGATAAGTCCTCCCAATGCTCTCCCGCGTCCTCCGCGATGGCATTTAGCGCGACCACGCGCCTGGCATCCTCCTTGGCGCCAGAG
Source organism: Lachnospiraceae bacterium (assembly GCA_017400965.1). Lineage (GTDB taxonomy): Bacteria > Bacillota > Clostridia > Lachnospirales > Lachnospiraceae > Acetatifactor. Next base: position 1,376 of record JAFPRF010000080.1, on the reverse strand, counting down.
CGTTTCCCCGTAAAGAGCGTAAATGCCAGTAGCCCTAATAAAAGCAGGGCACTTATGATAATTAAGATGCGATGATACTTATTCATAAAGCTCCTCTATGATGTAACCGACACCCCAAATGGTCTTAATGATCTTCGGGTCCTTCGGATCCTTTTCCATCTTCTCGCGCAGATGCCGGATGTGCACCGCCAGCGTGCCTTCGCCGATAAACTCGTCGTCCCAGACGTTTTTTAGGAGCTCGTCCTTCGTGACTACTCGTCCAGCATGATCCGTAAGGTATTTCAGCATCTTGTACTCCATGGCCTTTAAGGAGAGGAGTTCCTCGCCGTTTCGAAGCTTATGCGTGTCCACGTCGAGACTGATCGTCTCGGAAAGCCTTACGATGCCGCTCTCCTTCGCGTTTGCCGTTGCCGCCGCGCTGGGACGCTCCGCCGCCTGCTGCGCCAGCTCCCTTGCCTTTTCATACCTTCCAAGGATCGCCTTCACCTTTGCCAAAAGGACGTTGAGCGTATATGGCTTTTTAATGTAATCGTCGCCGCCGATGTTCAGCGCGATCAGGACGTCGTCATCACTTGTCCTCGCACTGATAAACAGGATGGGCATGTCATAGCTTTCGCGGATCTTCCTGCAAAGATCGAAACCGGACTTATCGCCCAAATTGATGTCCAGGAGCAGGAGCGATACCTGGTTCTTTTCCAGGAACGCCACCGCCTCGTCGAAGCTCGTCACGTAAGCCGTCCTTACGTCGAACATGTTAAAGTATTCCGCCGTCGAACCAGCGATCACCTCATCGTCATCCACCATCAAAACCTTAAACTGTTCCATGCGTCCCCGATCCTTTCTTCGCCTGATCCCTTTCATTATATCGAAATCTCCCGTGCTTTTAAAGTACCTCCTTTTCGCAAGATGCAAAAAGCCCCCTAGGATTTCTGCCAAAAACATGATATGATAACATCAATGTTGGCAAATCGCCTGGGAGGTTTCTCGATGAAAAAGAAAATCGTTCTTGTTTTGAATATATTGATCGTCGCATTTACGCTATTTGGCCTCGGCGTCATGATCTACCGAAACGGCGGCGAAGGCGGGCTTTTAAGCTCTACGGGATGGGAGAATCTGAAATACTTTACCGTTCTGTCCAACATCCTGTGCGGGGTTGTGGCCGGCATCTTCCTGATCCGAAGAATGAACTGCACCAAGGGAATGCTGACGCTAAAGCTCGCCGCGGCAGCAGCCGTGACGGTGACCTTCCTTGTCGTTGCGTGCTTCTTTGGACCGCTCTACGGTTATGCCATGCTGTACCTAGGCTCAAATTTCTGGTTCCACCTGATCATTCCCCTGCTCGGCATGGTGGAGTTTTGCCTTCTTGAGGGCGAACT
>JAFPRF010000079.1 GCA_017400965.1 Lachnospiraceae bacterium | reverse complement strand
TTTCAGTTCCATGTCCTTCGTACTCTTTGACGGCCGCATCAGCGCTGCTGCCCAAATCAGCCCCGTCAGTTCATCTGCCGCAAAAAGTACCTTTTCCATTTCATGAATCGGCTCCACGTCGATCGTCACGCCGCAGGGTACCGTAATCCCATATCCATGGGAACACACGGAATGAATGATGTCTTCACTCACGCCGCCTTCACGCAAAAGCTCTGGTGCCTTTAGGCAATGTTCCTCCGGATAAAGCTCAAAATCAATGTCATGAAGCAGACCAACTATGCCCCAGTGCTCCGCCTCCTCCGCGTATCCCAGCTCATTTGCATACCATTTCATGACAGCCTCCACGGTCAGTGCATGCTGCAGATGAAACGGATCCTTATTATATTTTTTTAATAGCGTAAATGCCTCGTCTCTAGTAATCATTTTTCCTTATCCTTCCTCATCATACTCATCCAGAAAACTGGTTCGCACGCCATTCTTTTTATAGGCGATGACCGTATCCAGATTCACGTTCTCCACGCTCTTAAAAATATTTGCCTCGACAAAGGGATTCTCCTTCTTTAACTGTGCGATCAGCTTCTTTGTCTCCAGGCGTTTGGATGATGTCGTGCCATCCTCATGGCAGGTCGTGCAAGTGTCCGTAAAGTGGCATGCACACTGCAGGAAGTGAAGACCATTATAATCACGCCATGCACAAATATCGCTCTCGCGAATGAGATACATCGGCCTGATCAGCTCCATCCCTTCGAAGTTTGTGCTGTGGAGCTTTGGCATCATGGTCTGCACCTGACCGCCGTGAAGCATCCCCATCAAAATGGTTTCGATCACGTCATCGTAGTGATGGCCAAGCGCGATCTTATTGCATCCCAATTCCTTCGCCTTGGAATAAAGATAGCCTCGGCGCATCCTTGCACAAAGGTAGCAGGGGTTCTTTTCAATGGTATCTACCGCGTCGAAAATGTCGCTTTCAAAGATCGTGATCGGAATCCCAAGCGCCTTTGCATTGCTTTCGATGAGTGCCCTGTTTTCCGTGTTGTAGCCAGGATCCATCACCAGGAACGTAAGGTCGAAGGACACCTGCCTGTGGGTTTTGATCTCCTGGAAAAGCTTTGCCATGAGCATGGAATCCTTTCCTCCGGAGATGCACACCGCGATATGGTCTCCCTCCTTGATCAGCTGATAGGTCTTACACGCCTTCGCAAATGGAGAGAATAATTGTTTGTGAAATTTCTTGCGGATGCTCTCTTCGGCCTTATGCTGCAGTTCCTTCTCCTTTTCTGCGAGGTTAAATCTCACAAACCCAACATAACCGTCCTTAAGGCTATAACAATCGCATTCCTGCAGAAAAGCTATTTCATCCTGAAGCTCCCTGGACCTTCGCCCGATCTCGCAATAAAAGACTAGCTTTTTATCTTTTGCAATGTACTTGAGTTCTTGCTCCGCATCGTTTTCCAGCTTCTCTTGGTCAACAAAAACGGCTCCCGGCATCATTCCATACGCCCGAAGCCCCTCGTCCCTAATGTCGATCAGCACATAGGAATCCTCTGACCAGGTTTTGATTTCCTCATACGTTACTTCTTTCATTTCACCCTACCGTCCGGCGCCTCTCTGTCACGCATTCTTCGGATTATCTTATCATTCTTTTGCCTACTAAGTCAATAGGCGTCAAGCATTCGCTTAACGCCTATCGAAGATTCATCAGCTTTCGGAAAACCTCACATTGCACAAGCCCTTTAGGTTAAAATCTTCTGGTATTTCTCCCGTTGCCTTGCACACAAGATCATTGTCTTCCCAACGGACAAAATCAATGTCGTCCAGATCAGGATGATCCCCGCAACACTGGAAAACATCCGCCCAATCCTCCGCTTCAACGGCCGTCATGGGATGGCTAAAATCCAGAACGATCAAACTATACGGGCACGCCCAATAACACCCGTCCACCGCCATAAGATTATTCACGGGATTATAGTAACATTTACACCACAGGAAAGTCTCTTCGAACTCCTCAGGATACTTTCCGTAAGACTGCGCGGGAATGTAATGCATGCATTGAAAGTCACTCAGATTCACAACGCTGTACCCGTACAGATCTTCGTCAAAAATGAAGTAGGTATTCCCATCGGAATGATGGATCAAATCCGCCACGCGAGACTTTCCGTCAGTGTTCTTCCATTCAAACAAGGGCTCGTCATTCTTATACAGCCTGCATATTTGTCCGTCCAAAGCCGCATGACCTGGTTTCTGATTCTCCACATCAGCGTAGTAATAATACTTTACGGAATAGCCCTCACCTAATTCTTTGATCCTTTCATAATCATCGAACTTGATCTTAGAAAAAATCCGTCTCTCAAACTCTTCCATATACGATTTGTATTCTTTCGTTCCGTAATAATTCACAGATTCACACCCTCAAAATTCATTAACGATTATACTTTCCGATCGCCATGATCAGCAGCGCCACCCCTACTACCAGCCCTGCTGCCATGGGAATAAAGACGAGTGCCGACTGGGTCAAAAACATGCAGACTCCGGAAAGTCCGAATCCAACGCCCATGACGAATACGCCAACACCCGCGAGCGTACAATATGCAGGCTTGTTAGCTTCACTTACCTTGTCACAGTGATGACTGATGATCAGATCCATTTTCTGTTTCTTCCAGATCAGCCAGCCTAGCCTGCCAAAGACGAAAGCCAACAGAATAAACAAAATGCCAATAATGATGAACCAAACAAAATCGCCCATGTCGCCCCTCCCTAGCACAATGTTCTCAATGCGTATATTATATCATGTTATTGCAAATTATGCGATGCATAAATCCACCTTGTTCTACCTTCCAAACTCCGCTCCCCGCATACGGTTAATGCAGCAAAGTGCATCCAACGGCCGGATCTCCTCATAGAACCAGCTTTGGGTCTCTGGCATAATGGAACCCGTTTTGCCGCGGATCAAAAGATCCTCCAAATAGTCCTGCACGTTTGCTAGAATCTCTCGGTTTTTGCCCTCAGGGTCCGTGAGCAGGCGCTCCATGACAATAGTCAGGGTACATAGCTGTTCATGGGTGGAGAGCGCCGTCAGCATTGTGACGTCAGCGGAAAACTCGTCCAGAATAACCTTCTTTTCGTTCTCCGTTTCCACGGTCCGAAAGAACAGGAACGGCTGCGTGGTCTCCTTAACTAGTAGCCTTCGGGTATCGATCCAGTTCGCAGGCGCAAACGCATCGTTCCACGCATTCTCCTCCGAGGCTCTGATCAAATCCCGTACCTGCCCCGTGATCACGCTGGGTCTGAAATCCTTCATGAGGATCACCTGATCCGCCAACCGGAGATATTCGCTTGAACCGCCAATGACAAGAATTGTAGAAACGCCTTTCCCTTTCCAAAGCTCCGTCACGCGCTCCGTAAAAGGAATGATCGGTTCGTCCTCCACGAGAAGCCGCATCATGCGATCCCGGATCATGAAATTCGTTGCGCTCTTATCCTCATCGATCAGAAGCAGGCGCGAGCCGCCGCTAACTGCCTCGAGAATGCTGCTCGCCTGCGAAACGCTTCCGCTGGCATGCTCCGTGGAAAACGCCTCCAATGGCTTCCCCGGCAGGAACTTGAAAAACGCTGACAGATCAAGCTCCGAAACGGGGCGACCGTCCTCGGCATATACCTTCAACGCGCTCCTTTCCGCGATGACGTATTCCCTTCCGTCGCCCGGCACGTGATCATAAATGCCATCCTCCAGGGAATCCAACAGCGTTGACTTTCCGGAATAGCCGCCGCCCGTAATCACCGTAATGCCGCTGGGAATCCCCATCCCGCGGAAAGTGGCGCTATGGTCTTTTAACTCGATCGTGATCTCGCATTCCTTCGGAGAAACAAAGGGAATGGCTCCCTGCATGGGCGCGTCACCATCCTTTTCCCTCGGAAGAATGCTGCCATTCGCGACAAAGGCGCAATACCCCTTTTCCCTTAAGAATTCCCGGATTTGCTGCTGGATCCGATAGGTTTTGACGTAAGATTCCAACTGCGCGTGATCCAGCGTAAGCATACATTCTTCCAATAAGGCCAACAGCTCCGAAACAGCCCGCGCAGTTGCCTTACCGTTTACGGAAACCCCATTGATCAGCGGCACTTGAAACAGTAGTCGCAACACGTATTTGTTTCTTTTCTCATCGTAAGTCAGCCCATTTCTGCGCAGCATACGATTTCCGGGGGGCTGTACGAAAAACTGCGCCTTCTCCCGCGCCTTGTTGTCATTCTGATTCTCCTCGCTCCATGCCCGAACAATCGGACCGATCCTTTTTAGCAGGAACGTGGAAACAGGTATCTCCTCTTCCCTGTTCGCTTCCATGGGAAGCGCGATCATCATGAGGATCCTTTCCGCACTTCGCCTTCCCGTGCCCTGGAACCAAAAGGAAAAAGAATTGTAGTTAAAAACCTTTTCATCCTCAATGCAATCAGGATCCGTCGAGAAACTATCCACGTACAGCCATCGCAGGTTCGTCTTGTTCTGACCCTGCATTTTACACATCAAACTCTTAAAATCTCTCATTCTACACATCATCCTTTCTGCGTACGGTTTCCGAACGTATTCGGAAAGTTACCAGTTTAACTGAAACCGTAACCAAACCGGAAAGAATGAAGTTTTGAAATAAAAAAGGCGCATCCATGCCGGATGCGCCAATGATCTTTTACTCTAAAAAGCAGTTTTCGCGATCAACGATATACCAGACATTTCCATAAACTTCATTCTATTTTTCCTGTTCACGTTGATCACCTCCTACGATAGTTTTTTATTTGGTTACGGGCATATGTTAACATGGCCGCGAGGAAACTGTCAAGAACTTTTAGTTGTTGTCCGTATTTTCCACTCTGTCGGCGAACTTGATGCGGTAGATTCTGCGGAGAGCGTCATCCACGCGTTCCTGCGCGATGGTGCCGTCCTGCACTGCCGTGAGAACGCCGTTGTAAGCCTTGTCCAGGTTCTCTGGGCAAAGGATCATGTCGCATCCCGCCTTCAGTGCCAGGATCGCTGCTTCCTCTGGTGAATAGTAATCAGAGATTGCCTTCTCATTCAGGCAGTCCGTGATGATCAGTCCCTTGTAATTTAACTGCTGGCGAAGGATTTCCGTAACAACCTTACTCGACAGGGAACAAGGCGCGTTGTCACCAGTCAACGCGGGCGCTGCCATGTTGCTGACCATGATCACGGGGCAATCATCTTCCACGAGCTTATGGAAGAGGTCCATTTCGCTCGCCCAGAACTCTTCCTCCGTGCGCTCGGAAATGGCTCTGCTCTTTTCCGTGTCCGTGGTAACGCTGCCCATGCCGGGGAAGTGCTTGATCGCAGGGGTAATGCCCTGTTCCTTCATGCCCTTCGCCATGTTTTTTACGTAACCGACCACGGTCTGCGCGTCGCTGCCAAAGCTTCTCTCCGCCATCACGCTCTTATCCACGTTGGCGAGGTCGGCAACCGGCGCGAAGTTCATGTTCAAGCCATACTCCTTCAGGTAAGTACCAATGGTCACGCCTGCCTGGTAAGCGTTCTGCACGTCGCCCGTTGCGGCAATGGCCTTTGCGGTGTCGGTCTTGGTTCCGAGCTTCGCCTTGACAAGCTGCGTTGCATTACCGCCTTCCTCTTCCACTGCGAGGAACAGGGGGTACTTTGTATATTGATTTGTATTTGAGATCATTTCCTTAAACGAATCGGCGTTTTTGATATTCTGCGTGCGGTACAGGATGCCGCCCACGGCCTTCTTCTGCAAAGCGTCCTTCGTGCTGGGGCCTGCCTTGCTCACGGGACCAACGCCCGTCAGGATCTCGGGGGTTACCATAAAGAGTCCGGCAACCTTGTCCTCCAACGGCATGACCGCGATCGCCGCATTCACGATCTCATCGAGCTTCTCCTCGTAGGTCGGCTCCAAGATCACGGGCTCGGTCTCCTCCGTGGATTCCTCTGGCTCGGAGCTTACC
>JAFPRF010000078.1 GCA_017400965.1 Lachnospiraceae bacterium | reverse complement strand
GAGGCCGCAAATGGTTGCAAAGCCCTGTGATTTTGCATAACGGACGGTTTCAAGGCACTCGAGTGCGGCGCTCTTATTCGCACCAATCGTTGCGACGAGTCCGTCAACGACAATGTCTTCTTTTCGCATGCCAAGGGAAACGGCACGCTCATATATTTTCGAAATGATCTCTTTCTTTTCGTTAATGTCCTTCGGCAAGCCTTCGTCGGACAGCGGCAGAAGGATGAACATCGCGCCATATTTCGCGGCGATCGGCAATAGGTTTTCAAATTTGATGCTCTCATAAGAGATGGAATTGATCAGGGCTCTGCCAGGGTAATGGCGAAGCGCTGCCTCCAAAACGGAAACATGGCTGGAATCCAGCGATAACGGCAAATTCGTGACGCCACTGATCTCTTCTATGCTGCGCAGCATCATTTCCTTTTCGTCGATGCCGCTCATGCCCATGTTGACGTCCAGAACGGAAGCGCCTGCGGCTTCCTGCTCCTCTGCAAATTGCAAGACCTTTTCCAGGCTTCCTTCGCGCAGCTGTGCCTGTAATGCCTTCTTGCCAGTAGGATTGATGCGCTCGCCGACGATCATAAAGAGGTCATTCAGACCAAACGCAAGGGTCTGACGCTCACTGGAAAGGTAACGGATGCCGTCGGGTCTTCTATTAACCGTAATGGCATTTTCCCTGCCAAATTTATTTTTCAGTCCTTGGATGAAGGAAGGATCAGTACCGCAGCACCCGCCAAGTACGGAGGCACCTGCGTTCACCAAGATTTCCATCTCCGTAACAAACTCATCCGCTGCCATGCTGTAGCAGGTCTTTCCGTCAGCATCGAGGAAAGGCAGGCCGGCATTGGGCTTTGCGATGATCGGAACAGTTGTTACGCTGGCCAGGTCTGAGATCACCTGCTCCATCTTCGCGGGACCGGTGGAGCAATTCGCGCCAATGGCACAGGCTCCGAGGCTCTCTAAGACGACGCCCGCGGTCTTTGCATCCGTGCCATACAGTGTTCTGCCATCTTGTTCAAAGGTCAGCGTTACCATGACGGGGAGGCTCGTCACTTCCTTCGCGGCGATAAGGGCAGCTCTGCTCTCGGCGAGGCTCATCATGGTCTCGACAACAAGAAGGTCAACACCCGCCGCCTCGAGGTACTTGATCTGCTCCTTATAGACGTCGATCAGGTCCTCAAGCTCCATGGTACCCATGGGCTTTAGCGTCTGGCCAGTCATGGTAAGGTCTCCTGCGACATAGACCTTGCGGTCCGTACAGGAAGCAGCGGCCTCCTTAGAGATCGCAACAAGGCCATGTATCATTTCTTCCATCTTGCCATCCAAATCGTATTCAGCAAGCTTGATGCGGTTCGCCGTAAAGGTCGGCGCATAGAGAATGTCCGTGCCTGCCTGCACGTAATTCTTCTGGAGCTGCAGCATGACGTCAGCATGCTTTAAGATCCAATCCTCCGGACAAACGCCCGCGGGCATGCCTGCTTTTACCAGGTTTGATCCAGTTGCACCGTCTAGATAAAAGAATTTATTTTTTGTAAGTTCCAAAAATTCCTGCTTTGTCATGGGAATCCCTTCTGTCCTATGGACTTTCGGCTCGTCTTGATATTCATTTATCATAGCACGTTTTTCATTGTATCGTAAAGGTAAATATGAAGATTCCTTTAAGATTCGGAAATGTGGTGATTTTGAGGTTGCGTAAGCGGATAAAACGTGATAAATTGTATCTGTTTAGGATTCACCTAACGGAGGTTAGATCATGTTAAAAAAATGGAAAGCCGTAGCGCTTGGACTGGTTTGTTCCTTAGTTTTATGCGCTTGTGCTCAAAAGACAGACCCTGAAGCCGTTAAATTCAAGAATGACATAGAGAACTTTTGCAACAGCATCACGGAACTAGACTCTTCCATCAATCAGATCGATGCGACCAATGAAAACGCACCGACGCAGCTGCTCGAATATCTCGATGAAGTGGACATGCGATTCAAGACCTTCGCAGAACTGGACTTTCCGAGCGACTTTGATTACTTGGAGCACCTGGCAGATGAGGCAAGCGAGTACATGACCGAAGCAGTCAGCTCCTATCACAAGGCCTTCTCCAATGGTTCCTACAACGAATACACAGCCCAGTACGCACAGGAAAACTATTCCAGAGCGATCAAGAGAATCAAGATCATCCTGATCTTCCTTCGTGGAGAGACTCCTAGCGGCGATGACATCATCATCTCCTACGAAAACACCGAAGAAAGTACCGCTGAATTACCTGAAGAATAAAAAACACTAAAAAAGGGACGTGCCGAAAAGCACGTCCCTTTAGATTTCTCTTGAATTAGAACTTACCTGCGGTTGCAGCTTCCTCAATGCCTACCGCAACGGCTACGGTAGCACCAACCATGGGGTTGTTACCCATACCGATCAGACCCATCATCTCAACGTGAGCAGGTACGGAGGAGGAACCAGCGAACTGAGCGTCGCTGTGCATTCTTCCAAGGGTATCAGTCATGCCGTAGGAAGCAGGACCAGCTGCCATGTTATCGGGATGCAGGGTACGTCCGGTACCACCACCAGAAGCAACGGAGAAGTACTTCTTACCAGCCTCGGTACGCTCCTTCTTGTAGGTACCTGCAACGGGATG
>JAFPRF010000077.1 GCA_017400965.1 Lachnospiraceae bacterium | reverse complement strand
GAGTACAGAAGGATGGCACCTTTGCCGTAGAAGGTAGTAAGGGCATAAGGCGATTTGATCGCGTGATCTTAGCCTGTGGCAGTAAGGCGGCGCCGAAGACTGGTTCCGATGGATCGGGATATGATATTGCGAAGAGTTTGGGCCATCGAATTGTGCCTGTAATGCCCGCGTTAACAGCGCTTAAATGCAAGGAGAGCTTCTTTAAGGCGGTCGCTGGCGTAAGAGCAGAAGTTTCGTTGCGGCTTTGGAATCGGGATGGAAAATCCATTCAGGAAGAACGAGGCGAGCTACAGCTGACCGAGTATGGCATTTCTGGTATTCCGACTTTTCAGTTGAGCCGAACGGCTGCGTATATGCTCCAGAAGCAAAAAGAAGTTTCCGTGACAATCGACTTTCTGCCTGACGTGGATGATGCACAGTTAGAAAGCATTGCGTCGAAGCGTATGGAGATGCGCGGAAATCGCAGCGTAGAAGAGCTTTTTAACGGTTTGGCAAATAAGAAGGTGATGGCTTTGCTGATAAAGTTGCAAGGTTTGAAAGCGATGGATTCCTCGAAGGATTTATCAAAAAAGGACATTCTTGGTGTACTACAGTTAACAAAAAAATTAAAGGTCACAGCAATCGGTACCGGTGATTTTCAGAATTGCCAGGTTAGCGCTGGCGGCGTGGACCCTTCGCAGATTGATCGTACCATGGAATCCAAGTTGATAAAGGGGCTTTATATCGTTGGAGAGCTTCTTGACGTTGACGGCAGATGCGGTGGTTATAATCTGCAGTGGGCCTGGACCAGCGGCTATCTCGCAGGAAAAAATGCGGCAGGAGGAGAAGCAAAATGATTTTGATCCAACAATTAAAACTCCGCGTAACGCATGAAATACAACGCGTCAAAAGCGCGGCCGCGAAGGCACTCATGATCAGTGAGAATGAAATTCTATCCTTCGAAATCCTTCGGCGGTCCATTGATGCGAGGAAAAAGCCAGAGCTGTTCATGATCTACAGCGTCGAGGTAGGCGTAAAGAAAGAAAAGGAAGTACTTGCCAGGGCGCAAAAGAACAAGAAAGCAAAGGAACAGTTTTCCATTAGTGAGCGCGTGCAATATACTTTTCCTGAGAATATAGTTTTGGAAGATAAATCACGGCCAGTGATCGTTGGCGCCGGACCGGCGGGACTGTTTTGTGCCTATTACTTGGCAAAGGCCGGAGCGAGACCCATTGTATTAGAGCGCGGAAAGAATGTTCAAGAGCGTACGGTGGATGTGGAGCGTTTTTGGGAGACCGGAAAGTTGGAACCGAATTCTAACGTGCAGTTTGGTGAAGGCGGCGCAGGAACATTTTCAGACGGCAAGCTCAATACCTTGGTAAAGGATAAGGACGGACGAAACAGAGCTGTTTTGGAGACCTTTGTGCGCTTTGGCGCTAAGGAATCAATCCTATATGATGCCAAGCCACACATCGGGACGGATGTTTTGGCTAAGGTTGTTACGAATCTTCGAAATGAGATTTTGAGACTTGGCGGGGAAGTACGATTTCATTCGCAAGTAACGGATCTTTTGATAGAAAATCAAATTCTGAAGGGAGTTATGATCAATGGCTCCGAGACTCTGGCGTGTTCTGAAATTGTACTTGCAATAGGACATAGTGCGAGAGATACCTTTGAAATGCTACTGCAAAAGGGGCTTGAGATGGAAGCAAAGCCATTTGCGGTTGGATTTCGCGTAGAGCACCCACAGGATATGATCAATTTAAGCCAGTATGGCATGGCAGATCCCGGAGAGCTCGGTGCGGCGCCTTATAAGGTGACGGCGAAAGCTTCGAATGGCAGAGGCGTTTATTCGTTTTGCATGTGTCCTGGCGGGTATGTCGTGAATGCATCTTCCGAGGAAGGACGCCTCGCCGTCAATGGCATGAGCTATAGCGACCGCGGCGGAAAGAATGCCAATAGCGCGATCATTGTTGCCGTAACGCCAGAGGATTATCCAAATGACGGACCGCTTTCTGGTATCGCTTTTCAAAGAGCTTTGGAAGAAAAGGCTTATCGGCTCGGAGAAGGAAAGATTCCCGTGCAGCGTTATGGTGCGTATAAGGTGTCTGGAGACAATGTATTAGAGGAGACCTCTGAACTCATGCCTTGCACGAAGGGTGCTTATAAATGGGCCGATCTGCGAGATTTATTGCCGAAGGAGTGCCGTAAGGCATTTCTAGAAGGCATGACGCAATTTGGCAGGCAGATCAAGGGATTTGACCGCGACGATGCGATTTTGCTTGGCGTCGAAAGTAGAACCTCGTCGCCAGTAAGAATACTTCGCGATGATGCGCTTTCAGCATGTATTCAGGGGATTTATCCCTGCGGTGAAGGCGCGGGATATGCCGGAGGCATCACATCTGCAGCCATGGACGGGCTTCGCGTCGCGGAAGAAATCGTGAAACGATTGACGAATGGCTAAAAAAGAAGTAGAATAAACAGATATCAAATAAAAGGCAAGTGCAGAACATGGAAAACATCAGAGAGTATATCAAGGACAAAAAGAGAATTGTTGTAAAGATTGGTTCATCATCGTTGCAACACAAGGAAACCGGCGACATGGATTACATTCGTCTGGAAAAGCTGGTTCGCGAGCTGAGCGACATCCGCAATCAAGGCAAGGAAGTGATCCTCGTAACGAGCGGCGCCATCGCTGCGGGTAAAAAAGCTGTAGGCATCACTGAAATCAAGAGCGAGGTGCAGGCGGACGCCATGGCCATGAAGCAGGCTTGCTCTGCAATCGGTCAGGCGCGACTGATGATGACTTATTCAAAGCTGTTCGCGGAGTATAATCAGATTTCCGCGCAGATTTTGATGACGAAGAATACAATCGTTGACAATTTGAACCGATATAATGCACATAACACATTCACGCAGCTTCTGAAGATGGGTGTGATCCCAGTTGTTAATGAGAACGATACCGTTGCAACCTACGAGATTGAGATCGGTGACAATGATACATTGTCTGCGATCGTTGCAGCGCTTGTGGATGCGGATCTGTTGATCCTGCTTTCGGATATTGATGGTCTGTATACGGATGATCCCAGAAAGAATCCTGATGCGAAGTTCGTAGAGGTTGTGGATGAACTGACGCCGGAATTGATGAATATGGGAAAGGCGAGTACGGGAAGCGGCGTTGGAACTGGCGGCATGAGTACGAAGCTGATTGCGGCGAAGATCGCGACGGCGAGCGGGGCGGATATGATCATCGCCAATAGCGAGGATATCGGCGTGCTGCACCGCATCATGGCCGGCAAGCCCATCGGGACGCTGTTCAAAGCCCATCCCGACGAGAGCTTTGACCTGCCCGAGTTTGTTGATAATCTGCATAAGTAACTGGCTAAACCTCCCCCCTCGAGGTATCGGCTTGCGTAGAGTATTAGAACAAATCGGGCGAGTCTAGAGAGATAGGATGGACTTTGATTATGAATATGAACGATAGGATAAAAAGAATAAATGAGCTTTACCATAAATCGAAGGCTGAGGGATTGACTGAAGCTGAGAAAGCGGAGCAGGCGCAGCTGAGGAAGGAGTATGTGGAGAGCATACGAGGGAATCTTCGGAGTCAGTTGGATAGTATGGTGATTCAGCATGAGGATGGAAGCCGAGAACGGGTAAGTGATCGTAGGAAGCGTGTTGAAGGCGAGAAGAAGTTAGAGGAGATCGAGGTTAACGAGATTTTCGAAGAGGCCAAGGAAGCGGATGGCAGAAAGTGACGTAAAGGCATTAAAGAAGACGCTGCGGAAGGAGCTCTTGGCGAGGCGGGATGCGCTGACGGATGCTGAGCAGGAACGGGCGAAGGTGTTGATCACGGAGCGGATTGTTGGGCATCAGTGGTTTTATCTGTCGAACGTGATCTTAGGCTTTGTGAGTTATGGAAGTGAGATTTGCACGCTGGAGATTTTGGAAGAGGCCTTGAAGAAGGGCAAAAAGGTGTATGTTCCGAAGATTGAACGAGATGGTCAATCTGACGAAGGCACGATGGAGTTCTATAGTATCAGAAATTTGGAGGAGCTGAAAGAGGGTTATAAGGGTATTTTGGAGCCGGATGGAAGTTCTGAGAAGTATGTTTATGACGCGGATGAGGCGAAGGAGACGCTGATTCTAGTCCCCGGGGTTGGATTCGATCCCTATCGTAATCGTATGGGTTACGGCAAAGGGTTTTATGACAGGTTTTTGGCAGATAAGGAAGAGTTACAGATTCGAAGTATTGGAATTGGACATGTTTGTCAAAGGGTTGATGAGATCCCGATGGATGAGAATGATATCAAGCCGTATCAGGTGATCTTGGTATAGATGGATTTTGAAGAGGGGAGGAAAAGCATGATGAAAAAGAAATTGATTGCAGCAATGATCGCAGCCCTTGTGATTTCAACAATGGCAGCATGTTCTGATCAGGTTGCCAGTGGCGCTGGCTCTAGTGCCGCATCGGAATCGACGCAGGAAAGCGTAGCGGAAGTAACGCCAGAACCTTCGAACTCGCCAGAAGAATCGTCTGTTGCATTATTGGAAGGCAGTTCCGAAGAATCGACTGAAGAAACTGAAGTTACGGATTCCTCTGAATCGGAAGAAAGCTCTACGGCTGAAACCGAAGGCGCTGAAGAGTCTACGGATGAAGGCACCGAGGAAAGCACTGCAGAAGCAACGCCGACCCCTACGCCGAAGCCTACGGCAAAACCGACCGCAAAACCCACGGCAAAGCCTACGACCCAACCTACTGCCACGCCAAACGGAAGCATGGACGGCGGCAGTGCAACCTCATTAATGCCTGGCGGCGCTGATGGCGGAATTAACTTTATTGGATTTGATTGATAAAACATAAGCATAAAGGAGAGACACAATGAAAATTAGAACAAGATACGCGCCCAGTCCTACGGGAAAGATGCATGTAGGAAATTTGAGATCGGCGCTTTATGAGTTTTTGGTAGCCAAACATGACGGCGGCGATTTCATGCTGCGCATCGAGGATACCGACCAGGAGCGTTTCGTTGAGGGCGCAACGGAGATCATTTACAGAACACTCGCAAAGACGGGCCTTGTTCATGATGAGGGTCCCGATAAGGACGGCGGCTATGGTCCGTACGTACAGAGCGAGCGTATGAAGACTGGTATCTACATGAAGTACGCGAAGGAGCTGATCGATAAGGGCGAGGCGTATTATTGCTTCTGCGATAAGGAGCGTCTTGCGAGCCTGAAGACAGAGGTTGTTGAGGGCAAGGAGATCAGTATTTATGACAAGCATTGCCTTGGACTTTCCAAGGAGGAGATTGAGGCAAATCTTGCAGCTGGAAAGCCTTTTGTCATCCGTCAGAACATCCCCAACGAGGGTACCACGACCTTTACGGATGAGCTTTATGGCGATATTACCGTGGAGAATTCGGAGCTTGATGACATGATCCTGATCAAGTCTGACGGCTATCCGACCTATAATTTCGCGAATGTTGTGGATGACCATACCATGAACATCACCCACGTGGTACGCGGTAACGAGTATCTTTCTTCCTCACCGAAGTACCAGAGACTGTATGATGCGTTCGGTTGGAAGAGCCCCGTATACATTCATCTGCCTTTGATCACGGATGAGAATCACAAGAAGCTCTCCAAGAGAAGCGGTCATTCCTCCTTTGAGGATCTGATCGAGCAGGGCTTTGTGACCGAGGCGATTGTGAATTACGTGGCACTGCTTGGATGGAGCCCTGAGGACAATCGTGAGATCTTTAGCCTTGACGAGCTGATCAAGGAGTTTGATTATCACAGGATCAGTAAAAGCCCCGCGGTGTTCGATATCGTAAAGCTTCGTTGGATGAACGGCGAGTACATCAAGGCCATGGATTTCGACAAGTTTTATGAGATGGCTGAGCCGTACTTAAAGAAGGCTCTGACTAAGGATTTCAATCTGAAGAAGATTGCAAACATGGTAAAGACCAGAATTGAGGTCTTCCCTGACATCCCTGAGCTAGTAGACTTCTTTGAGGAGCTGCCTGAGTACAGCCCTGAGATGTACACGCACAAGAAGATGAAGACCAATTCTGAGACTTCCTTACAGGTTTTGAAGGACATGCTTCCGATTTTGGAGGCACAGGAGGATTACAGTAATGACGGGCTGTATTCTACCTTGAGCAAATATGTTGAGGAGAAGGGCGTAAAGAACGGTTACGTGATGTGGCCGGTTCGTACCGCTGTTTCCGGAAAGCAGATGACGCCTGCCGGCGCTACCGAGATCATGGAGATCATTGGGAAGGACGAGACCCTGAAGAGAATTCGAAAGGGCATCGAGCTGCTGGAGAGCGCACAAGCGTAAAGCAGCGTACTGGACGATTGACAGAAGAACATAAAACTTTGATCGCTAAACTGGGTCTGGAACATGCAAACCAGGCCCAGCTTAATGCGATTCTGTACGAAAACGAGGGGCCGCTGCTTGTTTTGGCAGGGCCGGGCTCTGGAAAAACCTTTGTCCTAACCCAAAGGATTCGGTATCTTACGGAAATCCAAAAAGTACAACCTGAAAAGCTATTGGTACTGACTTTTACAAGAGATGCCGCCAGCTCCATGAAGGAACGATATTTCGCTCAGCCTTCCGTGAAACATGAAAATGTTTCACAAACCGTGAAACAAAATAATGTTTCACGATCCGTCAACTTTGGAACTTTTCATTCCATCTTTTATCACGTCTTAAAACAATCCACAAACCTACAAGATAGGAATATGATGACAGATACGGACAAGAAGCGCATTTTGCTCCCTGGCCTTAAGAAAGCATGCCCTGAAATGCATTACGTCGAGCAAAATAATGTTTTGCCCGAGCTCATAGGTGCCATCAGTTATTATAAGAACTCAGGAAGACTAGAAGGCGCAATAAACAAATTGAACCAGGCCATTAAGGAACAATTTAGGGATTTGTTTCAGTTTTATGAACGAGAGCGAATGCGAATGGGCAAAATTGATTTTGATGACATGTTGACAGACTGCCATAGGCTGCTTTCTGAGCGCTGCGAGCTTCGAAAGGCATGGCAAGATCGATTCGACCACATTTTGATCGATGAATTTCAGGACATTAATCCGGCGCAATATGAGGTGATCAAACTTCTTACAAAGGAACCATACAATATTTTCGGCGTTGGCGACGATGATCAGTCGATTTATGGTTTCCGTGGAGCTGATCCTGGCTGTATGAAGCGCTTTGAGATGGATTTTCATGCACGGAAAGTTGTGCTTAACGTCAATTATCGAAGCAAGGCGGAGATTGTGCAGGCTTCTCAAAACCTGATCTCGCATAACCATAATCGTTTTGAGAAGAAAATTATGTCCTATGAAGAGGATTATGGCTTGATCAAGAATTCGTTGGAGAAGTCACTTTTTCTGAAGGGGAGAATTTATGCGCTTTTTGGAAAAGATAAGTTGAAAATACCTGGTATTGACCTGCGTGATTTTTTGAATAAGGATGAGGAAACGCAGTATGTCATTTCAAAATGTAAGGAGTTTATTCGGCTGGAATCGGATGAACATATGGCCATTTTGTTCCGGACGAACCGACTAATGCAGAGAATTGCCATGAGATTGGCGCAGGAAAAGATCGGATTTACGATGCGAGAGAAATTGACTGATCCGATTGATAGTGAAGTCGGAAGAGATGTTCTAGGTTATTTATGCCTTGCCAAGAAAAAGGCTACAAACACTGAACTTATAAGGGTGATCAACAAGCCTTCTCGATATATCTCAAGAGAGAGTTTGACACAATGCCTTGAATCAGGTCGTGCAAATGGCGTTGAACACAGTGACTTAATTGGTCAAATAGTGAGTTTTTATCAAGACAGAGACACACGAATGGTCGAGCGAATGCATAAGCTTCGTCAACAATTATCTGCCCTGGAAAAGTTATCGCCATACACGGCCGTGCAGTATATTCGAAGAATGATCGGTTACGAGGCGTATCTCAATGAAGCCTACCGAAGCTTTCCGGAAAAGAAGGACGAATGCATCGACCAATTGGAATGGCTGTCAGAGGAAGCTAAAGCATGGACGGATTTAGATGAGTTTATAAATTATCTGGAGGGTGACAATAAACGAAAAGAGCATCAGGGAATTTCAAACCCAGTCGCAACTGATAAAACACCACAAAAAATCACCCTGCTGACCATCCATGCCGCAAAGGGCTTGGAGTTCGACAGGGTGATGATCCCGAATTGCAATGAAAGAATCTTTCCTCACGGGAGTTTGTTGCCAACGGAAGTTTTGGAAGAAGAGCGAAGAATCTTTTACGTAGGACTCACGCGCGCCAAAACCTCTTTAGAACTGACTTATGTCTCCGGCAGGAGAGATCATCCTGAGGAACCATCAAGGTTTCTGCAGGAAATGACAGGCGTAAAGCCCTAGATCAGCTCGTCAAATTCGGAGTTGTCGAGGAATTCGTCAAATGCATCCGCAACCTTTTCATATTCCTCGTCGTCCTCGATATAGCCAAGCTCAGGCTCCTCGTTCGGATCGTCAGGATTCTCGGAATAACGGTAGAACCAAACCTCACCGTCCTCGTTTTCACCCTTGTCGTTCAAGGGAAGAAGTACGATATATTCCTGCTTTTCCACCTCAAGAATGGTCACGATGGAGCAGGTAACGGTCGAGCCGTCCTCGAGATCGAGGGTGACGGTCATTTCTTCATCAGCTTCGTAATTATCTTTTGCCATAGGTTTTCTCCTTATTTTTTCTTGTGATTTCGCATAAAATCAGCTATAATAATAAAATATGACGAGAGAAAAGTCAATGATATTGACGCATGTTTACTAGATCAGAAAGGCAAGGAAATCTATGGGTAAACAGATTTGTTTTACCCACGTCTCCGAATCGGAAGATTGTGGCATCGTATTTTATGACAAAAAGACCGGCGCTGAGGTGTATCGAAAGACATTTGATCCTTCGCTACGCCTTGGGAAGCTATGGCGTATCAGCATCGACACGGACGAGCTCGGAGCAAAAGCGAAGGATAACTTGACTTATCAATTCATCGAAGGCGAAAATCGCGTACCAGATAAATTTGGCAAGGCATTTCTGCAGGCAAAGAAATACGGTGAGCCGAAATCCTCTGAAGACATTTATACAGTTTTAGATGATAACGCTTACGACTGGAGAGGAACAAAAAATCCCAAGATTCCATACAATGACAGCTTGATCTACTGCCTACATCTGCGCGGTTTTACCAAGCATTCCTCATCAAACGTCAAGAATCGCGGAACATTCCTTGGTTTGATCGAAAAGATTCCTTATCTGAGGAGTATTGGCGTAACCACATTGGAGTTTCAGCCGATTTATGAATTCAATGAAAGACCGATTTTAAGTCGCAATTCACATTCGAATACGCAGGCAGAAGTCAGAACCGTATCTGAGCT
>JAFPRF010000076.1 GCA_017400965.1 Lachnospiraceae bacterium | reverse complement strand
ATCAAGACCTTCTGCGATTGCATCTCCACCGATGAGACCGTAAACTACGTAAAGAACGGCAAGCGCGCTGTTGGTACCGTAGGAGCAGAGCCTTACCTCAAGGTAAAGATCAGCACGGCAAGCGGTGACATTGAAGTTAACAGATAAATAGATCTACAAAGCCCTCGCGGGACGAACGTACTCGCGGGGGCTTTTCTTTTCACAAAGTGCTTGCCAGAAAGGTCAATATGCGGTAAGTTAAAAGAAGATAAGCTGGGAGCAGCGGAAAGGAGAGTAAGCGATGGAGCTTTTTTCGGATGAACAAGCGGCAGTGGTAACTTCAGATCGAATCCTGTATACCCCTTCAGGGTTTGCAAGAGACAGCCTCCTCCATTTGCAGGAGATCGGCTGCCTTACGGCTAGACGCCCCCATGTCAGCTCCCGTGAAGCCCTCGCCTCCTACCTCTTTTTCCGCGTCCGCGAAGGAGAGGGGATACTTACCTACGAAGGCAAGACATTCCCTTTGACTGCCGGCTCCTGCGTCTTTGTCGACTGCCATAAGGCCTACTCCCATGCGACCAGTCCGGAATACCTCTGGACCCTCGAATGGTGCCACTTTAACGGCCCCACCCTCGGCTATGTCTACGACAAATATGTTGAACGCGGCGGCAGACCCGCCTTCACCCCACAGGACCCCGACGCCTTCGCCGCCGTATGGCAACGCCTCTTTGACCTCGCCGCCGGCTCAGATTACGTCAAAGACATGAAAATCAACGAATCCCTCGGCGTACTCCTCACCCACCTCATGGTCGAATCCTGGCACCCGGAGGACGCTGCGGACCTGCCGACCAAGAAAAAGTCGATTCTCCCCATCAAGACCTACCTCGACACTCACTATGCTGAAAAGATTTCACTGGACGATCTGAGTTCCAAGTTTTACATCAATAAGTTCTACCTTACAAGAGTATTCAAGGAGCGCTACGGACAGTCTATCAACGCCTACTTATTGAGCGTAAGAATTACGAGAGCGAAGCAACTCCTTCGCTTTACTGATAAATCCGTCGAAGAAATTGGGTTCGAATGCGGCCTCGGCGCTCTCCATTACTTCTCAAGAGTTTTCAAAGAAGTCGAGGGTATTCCGCCCACTCGTTATAGAGAACAATGGTAATAAGTCAATATAATGCAAATGAAAGCCAATTTTCTGAATTCAGAAGTTGGCTTTTCTTTGTTATAATCCAAATCAGAATAATATCATTTCCCAACCACGCAACTTCAATACACCAGTGCCGACGGATGCGTCCCACGTCTTGGAACAATTAGCCGGCAGCACTTAGCAAATCGGAGTCCTCATGGGCGACGACGAGGTCTGTTTGAGGAGCGAAGCTCCGAGTTGCCGAGGAGACGACCACTCTATGAGGACGAACGATGAGCTTAGTGCAGTCCGAGCGTTCCAAGAAGTGGGACACATCCAGGCGGCACGGTAGGATGGAAAGAAACTAACTATGGAGGAAGAACATGAAAAAGGCATTGATTACGGGCGTGACGGGCCAGGACGGCTCCTACCTGTCAGAGTTTTTGTTGGAAAAGGGCTATGACGTGCATGGCATCATCAGGAGGTCCTCCGTGGACTTCCGCGAAAGGATCGCGCACTTAGAGGGCAACCCCCACTTCCACCTGCACTACGGCGACCTCGCGGACTCCATGAGCCTGCTCAAGGTCATCTCCGCAGTAAGACCCGACGAGATCTATAACCTCGCGGCCCAGAGCCACGTACAGGTATCCTTTGACGTGCCCGAATTTACCGCGGACGTGGACGCGACCGGCGTCCTCAGAGTCCTCGAGGCCGTAAGAATCTGCGGCCTGGCAGACACCTGCCGCATTTACCAGGCGTCAACTTCAGAGCTCTACGGCAAGGTGGAAGAGGTTCCCCAGAATGAGAACACCCCCTTCCATCCCTACAGTCCCTACGCCGTGGCAAAGCAGTACGGCTTCTGGATCACCAAGGAGTACAGAGAGGCTTACAACATGTTCTGCTGCTCCGGCATCCTCTTTAATCATGAGTCCGAGAGAAGAGGCGAGACCTTCGTGACCAGAAAGATCACTCTCGCCGCAGCCCGCATCGCGCAGGGCAAGCAGGACAAGCTCTACCTTGGAAACCTTTCCAGCCTTCGAGACTGGGGTTACGCCAAGGACTACGTGGAGTGCATGTGGCTGATCCTCCAAAACGACAAGCCCGAAGACTTCGTCATCGCGACTGGCGTACAGCACAGCGTTCGCGAATTTGCGACCCTGGCCTTTCGTCACGCCGGCATCGAGCTGGAATGGCAGGGCGAGGGCATGGACGAGAAGGGCATTGACAAGGCGACCGGCAAGGTTGTCGTTGAGGTGAGCCCCGACTTTTACAGACCCACCGACGTGGTAAACCTTTGGGGCGATCCCAGTAAGGCCAAGAGGGAGCTTGGCTGGAATCCCACGAAGACCAGCTTTGAGGAGCTCGTTCGCATCATGACCGAACACGACATGAAGAAGGTTGCCGTGGAGAGGGCCGAGGAGCATATTAAGACCAACCTGGCAGAATATCTGGAGAAGGGCGTGGTGAAGTAAGATGATGGAGAAAAACGCAAAAATCTACGTGGCGGGCCACAGAGGCATGGTGGGTTCCGCGATCGTCAGGGAGCTGGAGAGACAGGGGTATCACAACCTCGTTCTCAGAACCCACAAGGAATTAGACTTAACCCGTCAGGACCAGGTGGAGAAGTTCTTCGCCGAGGAAAAGCCTGAGTACGTGTTCCTTGCCGCAGCTAAGGTCGGTGGCATCATGGGCAACGCAACCGCAAAGGCCGACTTCATGTACGACAACATGATCCTCGAGATGAACGTGATCCACGCGGCTTGGCAGAATGGCTGCAAGAAGCTGGAGTTCCTTGGAAGCTCCTGCATTTACCCGAGAATGGCGCCCCAGCCCATGCCAGAGAGCTGTTTACTTACCTCCTCTTTGGAGCAGACCAACGAGGCCTATGCACTGGCAAAGATCAGTGGCCTCAAATACTGCGAATACTTAAACGGCCAGTACGGCACGGACTACATATCCGTGATGCCGACAAACCTGTACGGACCGAACGACAACTATCATCCAGAGCACAGCCACGTACTTCCCGCGCTGATCAGACGCTTCCATGAAGCGAAGCTCGCCGGCGCGAAATCAGTTACCTGCTGGGGCGACGGCAGTCCCCTTCGCGAATTCCTCTACGTGGACGACCTCGCGAACCTCTGCGTGTTCCTGATGAACAACTACAGCGGCGACGAGACCGTGAACGCGGGCACCGGCAAGGAGCTCACCATCAAGGAACTGACCGAGATGGTGGCAAAGGTCATCGGCTACGAGGGCGAGATCCTTTGGGATCCCTCCAAGCCCAACGGCACGCCGAGAAAGCTGCTTGACGTCAGCAAGGCAACGAAGCTTGGCTGGACCTACAAGACGGAGCTGGAGGACGGCATTCGCCTTGCCTACGAAGACTTCTTAAACAATCCGATGAGAGCGGAGAGATAACATGAACATTGTATTACTATCCGGGGGCTCGGGAAAGCGCCTGTGGCCCCTGTCCAACGACATACGAAGCAAGCAATTCATCAAGATCTTCCGCAAGCCCGGGAGCGACGGCGCTTCGGAGGATTCCTACGAATCCATGGTGCAGCGCGTCTATCGCCAGATCAAGACGGTAGATGCGGACGCAAGCGTGACAATTGCGACCTCGAAGTCCCAGGTGAGCGCCTTGCATAACCAGTTGGGCGAGCAGGTGGGCATCTCCGTGGAGCCCTGCAGAAGGGACACCTTCCCTGCCATTGCGTTGGCAACGGCCTATCTGCATGACGTACTGAAGGTCCCAGCTGACGAGGCAGTCGTTGTCTGCCCCGTGGACCCTTACGTGAACGATGATTATTTCGAGACCATTCATAAGCTCTGGGAGCTGGCGCAGGCGGGCGCGGCGAACCTGACCCTCATGGGCATCGACCCGACCTACCCCTCCGAGAAGTATGGCTACATCATTCCGACCAGCAAGGATGCGGTGTCGAAGGTGGATACCTTTAAAGAAAAGCCCGACGCTGTTACCGCGCAGAAGTACATCGACATGGGCGGCCTTTGGAACGGCGGCGTTTTCGCGTACAAGCTTTCGTACGTGCTGGACAGAGCGCACGAACTCATTGACTTTACGGACTATCAGGACCTGTTCAATAAATACGATACCCTGCAGAAGATCAGCTTTGACTATGCGGTCGTGGAGCATGAAAAGGACATCGCGGTACTGCGCTTCGCCGGCGAGTGGAAGGACCTTGGCACTTGGAACACCCTGACCGAAGCCATGGTGGAGAAGACCATTGGCAACGTGCGCTTTAACGAGAAGTGCGAGAACGTACATGCCATCAACGAACTTGGCATTCCCATCTTAGCCATGGGCCTTAAAAACGCCGTGATCGCTGCCAGCCCCGAGGGAATCCTCGTCTCCGACAAGGAGCAGAGCTCCTACATCAAGCCCTTTGTCGATGCCATCGATCAGCAGATCATGTT
>JAFPRF010000075.1 GCA_017400965.1 Lachnospiraceae bacterium | reverse complement strand
CGAATTACCGTGCGCTTTTTGAAGAGGCGAAAGCCCTCGGCGTTCCCTTTACGATCCATGCAGGTGAGGCGGATGGCGCGGAGAGCGTAAGGCTCGCTATCGAATACGGTGCAAGCCGCATCGGACATGGCGTTCGGAGCTCTGAAGATCCCGAAGTTGTCAAGTTATTAAAAGAAAAAGCAATCCCCCTGGAGATGTGTCCGACGAGCAATCGCCAGACCCATGCCGTGGAGGACATGACAAAATACCCCTTTATGGACTATTTACGTGAAGGCCTCAAGGTTACCCTGAACACGGATGACCCTGGCATCGAAGGCACAACGATCGCGAAGGAATTCCAGTACATGGAACAAAGCTTCGGTCTTACGAAAGCGCAGGAGAAAACGCTCCTTCGAAACGCCGCATCCGCTGCCTTCACTACACAGGAAGTCAAAGCCTGGCTCCGTAAAGAACTGGAGCTGGGAGAATAGGAAAGGACAACACCATGATTTCGAAAAACAGCAACTTAACTCTTTGGACCGATGGCTGGTCCTTTTTGAAAACGCCCCTGGATACGACCTGGGACGACATGAAGAAGAAAGCAAAATCCTTCCAGTCTGTGGAGATCCCGCATGACTGGCTGATTTATGACGCGAAGAATCTATACGAGAATAGCTTTGGCTGGTACAAAAAGACCTTCGAGAATCCCCTTGCCGAGGGCGAGCGCATGCTGCTTCGCTTCGATGGCGTTTACATGGATTCCACGGTTTACGTCAACGGCCAGAGCGTTTTTGACTGGAAATATGGATATACCACCTTCACCGTTGACGTAACCGACGCCCTGAAGGCTGGCAAGAACGAGATCATTGTTCTCGTGCGCCATCATGAGCCGAACTCCAGATGGTATAGCGGCGCCGGCATCTATCGCAACGTTTGGATGAAGGTTTGCAAGAAGGCTTCCCTGCCCCTCGACGGCACCTACGTCGTGATCCGTCCGGAAGGCACTGCAACGGAGGAAAATCACAGCTTCGAAATGACGCTGAAGACCGAAGTGCAGTGCGATAAGGCTACGGGACTTCGCGTGCAATATGAACTCACCAAGGAAGAGCCTATTGCCCTGACTGAGCAGACCGAGAGCGAGGCGCGCCTTGCGAAGAAGTTCGCGGGTACCTGGACGGGCGGTACTTTTGATGCAAAGGTAAGTGGAAAAGAGGCGGCGCTGACCACCGTGATCGAGGATCCCGCCCTTTGGGACGTGAAAGCCCCGAACTGCTACCGCTTGAGCGTAAAGCTTTTCCAGAATAAGGATCTGGTCGATTTCCAGACCTATACCATTGGCTTTAAGAGCCTTGCGTTTACTCCTAACGAAGGCCTTTTCTTAAACGGACGCACCGTGAAGGTGCATGGCGTCTGCGAACATCATGACCTGGGCTGCCTTGGCTCCGCCTTTCATGAAAAGGCGCTGCTTCGCCAGTTCCAGATCCTGCGCGAGATGGGTGTCAACGGCATCCGTACGAGCCACAACCCTCCGGCGCCGGAGTTTATGGAGCTTGCGGACCGCTGCGGGTTCCTGATCGATTCCGAGTGCTTCGACATGTGGGAGCGCCCGAAGACGACCTATGACTATGCGCGATTCTTTATAGACTGGGCGGAGCGCGACGTCACCAGTTGGGTGCGCCGTGACAGAAACCACCCCAGCGTGTTCCTTTGGTCCATCGGCAATGAGATTTATGACACCCATGCAGACGACCACGGCCAGGAGATCACGAGAAGGCTTCAGGGTTACGTTCTGCAGAGCGACCCCGAGGGCAATGCTGCCGTGACCATCGGCTCGAATTACATGCCTTGGGAGGGCGCGCAGAAGTGCGCCGACATCATAAAGCTCGCGGGCTACAACTACGGCGAGAAGTGCTACGAGGCCCATCACAAGGCGCATCCCGACTGGATCATTTACGGAAGTGAGACCGCGTCCGTCGTGCAAAGCCGCGGCATTTATCACTTCCCCCTGTCCCAGTCCATCCTGTCGGATGAGGACCTGCAGTGCTCGGCGCTGGGGAATTCCTCGACCAGCTGGGGCGCGGAGAGTACCGAGAAGGTCATCATCGATGATAGAGACGCGAAATTCTGCTTTGGACAGTTTATTTGGACCGGCTT
>JAFPRF010000074.1 GCA_017400965.1 Lachnospiraceae bacterium | reverse complement strand
GCCTCGTTGCCATCCTCATTGAAGTGCACGTAGACGGGGAAATAAAATCCCATGCCAGGGTTTTCCACGTATTCTAGCGTCTCCTCATAGCTGATGGCATTTTCTGCCTCCAGCGTTCGCCTGTCCATCTCGAGATACCTGGTACCGAGCTGCGCCACCATCAGATTCGCGGCCACCCACATCGGGATCACCATCCTTGTCAGGTGCCTAAGTATCGGCGTAAACGGCAGAAAGGCTGGAATTCTAAGTAATAACTGCATCAAAACGTTGATCTCTTTCTATCGTTCTTATTCTCCGAAAACCATATCGCGAAGCTTTGGATGGATCACGCCATAGGCCATGCCGCAATTGCGCACGTGCATCAGATACACAAAGCTGGTCTTCGATGCCGTATCCATCTGGATTGCTGCACCTGCTGCACCGTCCCAGCCAAATACGCCCGCAGGCGCCGTGGAACCCACCATCTCGGGATTTAAGAAAATCTGCATGCCGCAGCCATAGCCGTAGCCAACTCTGCCCATGGTTCTCGCAATGTCATTCATGGAATCGGAATATAATAAATTCTGCTTGAATCTCTCCACGGATTCGGGCTTTAAGATCCGCGCGCCATTTGCGCAGATGCCGCCGCAAGCGATGGTATCTGCCAGGATCGCGTAATCCTCCGTGCAGCTTACCAGGCCCGCGCCGCCGCTTTCATAGCTCTCAGAAAGCTGATAGTTACAGGTCTGCTCCATGGGGACAATGCCATTTTCGTTTGCGATATACTGCTGCGCGAGTCTCTCCAGACCGTCGTTTTCAGGCTTTGCAAAGAAGGTATTCTTCATGCCGAGAGGCTCCCAAACATTTTTCTTCAGGTACTCGCCAAAGCTCATGCCGGAAACCACCTCAACGATCGCGGCTGCCACGTCATGGCTTAGGCTGTAGCAAAAATGCGTGCCAGGTTGGAACTGCAGAGGGGACTCTGCGAATGCATCTACGATTTCGCGCGTCGTTGCCTTAGCGCCCTTCTCGTTTAATACGCGTACAATACCAGGGCGACTTAGGTCATAGTCCAGGCCCGACTGCATGGACACAAGATGCCTTACCTTCAAGGGCCACTTTAAGTCTTCCACGCCGTTTTCAGTCTGCACTTTCACGTTCTTGTAAGCAGGCAGATACTTTGCCACCTCATCCTCGAGGGAGAGCTTGCCCTGCTCCACCAACTGCATGATGGCCGTCATGGTCTGCACCTTGGTCATGGAAAACATCAAGTATCTTTGGTCTGCGGCCACGGCCTGCGTCTTCTCGCAATTCACCGTGCCATTCATATGGCGGTAAATCTGCTTGTGATCCTGATATACGATCAGGTCCACGGAAGGGATCCCAAGATCAAGCAAGGAATCCAAGTATTCTGTCATTAGCTGCGCGTTAAACGAACTCATTTTTCCGTCCTTCCTTTACGTGTCTTTGAAATGAAAATTTATGGAACCAATAAACTACAAAATGCGGAAACAAGATTTGCGACGATGCCGTACACAAAGCATTTCCAACGCTTCCCGTCCTTTTCCTCCATGGCGCTGCCATAGAGCAGCGTCTCCACGATCAGAATGAGCAGTTCCCAGAAAAGAAGCATGATGGCATAGCCTGGTCCCTTTCCACTGTGCACCCGATAAGAGTTTGCACTCCAGTGCAGAAAGGCCTGCGTTGCAATGTTGGCGATGAAGAAAATGATCACGTTGCGCTTGCTGATAAGGTTAAATGCAACTAGCAAAATCCCTTCGATCAGTAGGGTTGCGAGAAGAAATCCCAGGGATCTAAGGAGCACGTTTTTATCATCCTCGGCGTAAGCCTCCGTGTCCTCATAAAGCTCTCCCGTGTTCACGTCAAACACGACCTTACCCGCATATCTCGAGGTGGTGATCTCCTCCGAACTGATGGTAAAGAAGCTTTCCGTCACGACACAAACCTTAAAGGTCGATGGTGCATAATACGAAAAGTAAAAAGTGTCCTGCTTATACCAGTAGCCATCAGAATTCTCGATAAAAAAGTTCCCGCCGCGACGCTCCGCCAAGCGATATCCATTTGCTTCAAACTTGCACATCTTCGCGCGCAGAAAGCCAAACTTATTCTCGGTTGCCTTTTCATTGATGGTCTTAAATGCTTCCTCCTTATGAGGTTCTCCCGGCTCAAAGAGGCCTACGCAGTAATCCTCCGTCGGTGCATTCAAGATCCGAAGCTGCACGCTGGGCTTCTCTCCCATGTCGGCAAGCACCGGTGACACCACCGAAAGCACAAAGCACAGCGTTAAAGCCACCCATGCGAAAACTGCTGAAATTTTTCTCCCCCGCTTCATCATTTCCCCCTAATTCATCGGTCGGTTCACGTGTGCTCCCGTAAAGGAGACCACGGCGATATCCTTCCCCAAGTCATCGTAGACATTGATCTCATAAAAAGCATTGGTCCTGCCGTCCTTGATCAGCTTTGCCTCCGCATAAAGAATGCTTCCCCTGGACATATTGAGGAAACTCGCCTGTCCAACAAGGCTCACCGTTAAGTTCTCCTGATCAAAGTTTGACGCCACGGCAAATGCGAAATCCGCCAGCGTATAAATGCATCCGCCCATGATGCCGCCGTACGCGTTCCTATGGTTTTCCGTGAGGGGCATGCTGCATTTTGAATAATGGTCTCCCACCTCATCTATTTGGATTCCCGACATTTTCGTCGCGTACAGATCCTTTGCAAAAATCTCTCGTGCCTGCTCTAACTTACTCATCTTTTTTCCATCCTACGTTCTAGCTGTATTTATGATACACAGGTTATTATACCATCTAAAGATGGTTCCCACAAGGGAAACTCAGTCCCCCACGTTCTTTTCAAGCCACTCCTCAAAGCTGTAGAGCGGCTGATTCATGATCTCCTCCGCGTAGGGCTTTCCCACGTAGCGAATGTGCCAGGGTTCGTAGGTAAGATCCACCTCCCCGTTTTTCCAATTCGGATAGCGTAAGATAAAGCCATGTTCCGCCAGCTTTGCATGAATTTTTTCCCAGACCTCAGGGTACTGGACCAGATCCTCGTTCTCATAAACCTCCACGCCATCCACGCGGAAATACAGGTCGATCGCAAGCCCCGTGTGATGCTCTGAGGTGCCTGGTGTCGCCACGGTTCTTCTCGCGTAGGCCTCGCCGTACTTTTCCGTAAAGCGCTCCAAAATATCCTGCTGATAGGCGACGCTCCGATAGGCAGAATCGAGGTCAAGGTCGATCCCTTCTTTCGCGAGGTCCTCCTTTAATCCGAGGTAGGCATGATATGTCGTCCGCTCCACAAAGATCACGTCGCTTACGGAATTTACCGTCATCACCAGATCCAAATGTTCTTCCCAATCCTCTGGTAAGCGATGGGTTTTATCGACGAGGATCAGGTTATCCATTTGGGATTCTGCGACAGCTGTCGTGTCATTCATGTATGCCAATTTTTCAATGGTTGGATTTGTAACATTACTGACCTTACTCAGTAAAAAGAGCGTTGTCAGAACCACGTAAAAAAGTTGATTCATAATTCCCAATCTTCGATCACCATTTGTTCTTTAGCTTGCTTAGCATTTTCTCAGCATCGTCACTCTTCGCCAGCAGACCATATTGATTGCAGTAAGTCATGCATTCGATCTGGAAGGTTTCCCCAGCCCGCTTTCGAAGGAAAAACAGGATGCGCTCCATGACATATGCCATTGCCTTTTCCTGACACCCTGCCTCACGTAAGATCCGAATGCCTTCCTCGGTCACGGCGGTCTCAAGGACCTGCCTTGCCGTCTCACCGTCGCACCCTGCTTTTAGGCCTGCTGCCGCGAGAAGTTCCATGCGGCAGTCTCCCTCCTTGGAGTGCGTATTCATGATGCCGCCAGAGACCTTGATGAGCTTTCCAATGTGGCCCGTCAGGAGCATGCCGCGAAAGCCGAGCTCCTTTGCCATGTCGATGGTATCACCGATAAAATTCGAGCATTTCACGCTCTTGTCGAGATCATAATCATATGTCGCCTTCATGAAATCCAAACCGTAATTTCCAGGCGATACCGCTACAAATTCCATGCCTAGCGCATGCTTTTGATTGAGCTCCACGCGGATCGTATCAAGCAGCGCCTTCGAGCTCATGGGCTCCACGATCCCGCTGGTTCCAAGGATGGAAATGCCGCCAACGATGCCAAGCCTTGGATTAAAGGTTTTCTCCGCGAGGTCTCTTCCCTCGGGCACGGTGATCAAGATTTCGAGGCCGCCCTGATAATCGCAGACCTGGCATACCTCTTTCACTTCCTTTGTGATCATCTCCCTCGGCACGTGGTTGATCGCCGCGTTGCCAACGGGCTGATCCAGTCCAGGAAGCGTCACTCTCCCGACGCCCTCGCCGCCTTCGATCTGAATTGTGGCTTCGCTCCCATAGGTCACCTCCGCGAATACGTGACATCCCGTCGTGACGTCTGGGTCGGACCCGCCGTCCTTAATGACGGCGCATTTCACTTTATTTTCCTGCCGCGTGATCTCGACGATCTGCGCATGATAAGGAATTCCCTTCGGGGTCTCGATCGTGATCTCCGTTTTCTCTTTTCCGGTGAGCAGCATGTAAGTTGCAGCCTTTGCCGCAGCCGCCGCGCAGCTCCCCGTCGTAAAGCCAAATCTAACTTCCGTTTCCATACTCATACTGGCCTTTCAATCCCGTACAGTAGTGCATTACAGATCGCTGCGGCAACATTGCTTCCGCCCTTTCTGCCGCGGTTGATGATATAGGGCACGTCACTCTCCAAAAAGAGCTCCTTCGCTTGCACCACGTTCACAAAACCCACGGGAACGCCGATCACAAACTCAGGCCGAAACTTCCCCTGTTCCATGAGTTCATAGAGGGAGATCAGTGCCGTCGGTGCATTGCCGATCGCAAAGATCACGGGACCTGGAAGCGCCGCAGCGCGTTCCATGGAAACGGTTGCGCGCGTCACCTGCCGCTCCTTCGCTTCCCGCGCCACGTCCTCATCTGCCATGAAACAATAGACTTCTCCGCCAAGCTTCGAAAGCGCCGTCTTATTGATCCCGGCCTTCGCCATGTTGGTATCCGTCACAATGCTCGCGCCCCGTTTTAATAACTCCCGCGCCACCTGCACCGCGTTTTTGGAATAACACATGGTCTGTGCGTATTCGAAATCCGCGCTGGTATGGATCACCCGCTTCGTCACAGGTTCCTCCTCTGCGGGCAGCGTTATACCGCGCTCTTTCAGTTCCTCCCCAATGATCTCAAAGCTGCGCTTCTCTATGTCACCAGGGAGAACAAATTCTATTTTTTCCATCCTAGCATCTCCGTTTCAAATGCCTCCTGAAAGCAATCCTCTGGCACCATCGGCCATACGCATTGCCCATACTTTTCCTTAGCGATTTCGATTGCCTTAGCCAAAACCATGCCATGCGATACGCCATGATTTTGACTTCTCACGAGGCATTCCGTCATCTTTGTCCAACATGGGGCAACTTCATATAATCCAGCGTCTCTGAATTCTTGTACGATTCCCTCCACGTCAGGTTCCAGCGATACAAACTCCGGCGTCCAAGCGCCATTTTCGCCGTGCAGGATCATGAACCTGTAGGTATATGGCTGGTCTAAAGCAAATCCCAAGGATCCTGGATTCCAAATATGTTTTGTTCCAACATGCAATTCCTTTTTCAGATGCGTGTGACCGCAAAGAATATAATCCTCCGCCGTCTCTTCTAAAACCTCTTTTAGGAGCTTTTCGTTCTCCGTAAACTTTTCATTGTTCTTTCTAGGTGAACCATGACAAAGCATGATTTCTGGTAAGTCTTCCATCTTCACCGTCATCGATATGGGCAGGCTTTGAAAGAAGTCAAGATCTGCTTTTGTGATATGCTGATTCACAAAGCGAAACATTCCGATCGTACTTGGGTACGCATCCCACTCAGGGTGCTTTTCTACAAGCTCAGAGCTTTGATATTCTTCCTTGTTGCCACGAACGAAATAGCATTTCTTTGTATCCCGAAGCTGATACAATAGCTCCATGGTTCTTTCGATCCCTGGGAACTCTCCCAAGTAATCTCCCAGCATGAAATAAGCGTCAATGCATTGATTTTCCAGGTATTTCAAACACGCTTCCAGTGCCAAATGATTTCCGTGAATGTCAGCAATAACCGCAATGTTCATCTACAACTCTCCAATCCAGACTAACGATCTGCTATTATCTCGCAATTCCGCTTGCCAAGATTTCATTTTCGTGCCTTAAGCAAGCATTCTTATTCTCTCCGCTTGCCTAGATTCCATTAATTTTCTACAGGCATGCATTTTCAACAAAATTCGTTTGCCTATACAGCATTTTTTCTTTCTTAGGCAAGCATTTTTCATCATTATTGCTTGCCTATATTTCATTTTATCTTCCTAAGCAAACATTTGCCTTGGATTTCGCTTGCCTGATATACACTTTGTCTTTCTAGGCAAGCGGCTGTCACATGTTATGCTTGCCCTGCATATGATTCCGTTTCTCAGGCAAGCACACGCGACTTTTCTCGCTTGCTTGCAAACAGTTTTTATTCTTCAGGCAAGCAAAGCTATGAGCTGCTCGTTTTCATCATGACTTTTCACTGCGATTCGGTAATACCCTTCGCCGAGGCCTTCGTAGTCGCTGCAATCGCGAATGAGAATGCCCTGCTTCAGAAGGTCTTGATAGAGGTTGCCCTTCTTCCACTGAAACAAAAGGAAATTTGCATCGGAGGGATATACCTTGGCGCCGTATGCGGCAAGGCCCTCTGCGAGGAATGCACGCTCTCGCGCGATCACTTCTCTGCTTTCCTTGAGCCATTCCATATCGCCAATTGCCGCAATGCCGGCCTGCTGTGCGGAGATGGAGACGTTCCACTCGGGGAGCTGCCTGGTGATCTCTTTTGCAATTTCCTCATCGCTGCAAAGTAAATACCCAAGCCGCGCGCCGGGGATGGAAAAACTCTTCGTAAAGGCGCGCAAAATCAATAGGTTCGGATCAGCGCGAAGCGCATCCACCATGGAATGCTTTTCAGGCGATGCCGTCAGTTCCATAAAGCACTCGTCTAAGACAAGGATTGTCCCTGCGTTTTTACATACAGTAGCCAGTAAAATCATTTGTTCCTTCGAAACGAGTTGTCCCGTCGGATTCGATGGATTCGCCAAAAAAAGAATATCCGGATGCTTTTCAGAAATCTCCTCACATAGTGCTTCCATGCGCGCGTTCGTTAACGCAAACCCATCTTCCTCCCGAAGGTAAAAATGCTCTATCTTGCAACCCACTGCTTCCAGCGCCCTTGGATATCCCGAAAACCCTGGTGCCAATAAAAGTGCCGTCTGGGGCATCTTCCATCTGCAGATTGCCATGAGAAGCTCTGATGCGCCATTCCCGCAAAGGATGTGTTCCGCGGAGACCGCAAAATGCTCCGCGAGCTTCTCCCGCAGTTTTTCGCACAAAGGATCCGGATAGGCGTTCACTTTCGATACACCGTCAAGAAGCGCCCTATAAACGGAAGGCGGCATCTCCATGGGATTTACGTTCACGGAAAAATCGTGCCTTACTTGATGCCTGTAAATATCTCCTCCGTGCATGTCTGCCTCCTAAACCTTCTTCATCTTCATCATGAGTAACTTCCAAAAATCAACGCCGTTAAAGAATACGCAGCAAACGCCAACCAGTGCGGCAATGCACAAGATCAGGCAAAGGATCGTCGCGCCGTACATGAGGCGATTTGCGTAGCGAATGTCCTCGGGGTTCACTCTTCTTCGGCCGTCGCCAATGGTGGGCTTATGCACGATCTGCCCAAAGTAGCTGGCGTCTCCGGCTAGCTGAATTCCCAGTGCACCGGCGCATACGCTCTCCGTCTGTGCGGAATTCGGGCTGGCATGATTTCTGCGATCCCGCAGGTAAATGCGCTTTGCCTCGGAGGCGATAAAATGCACCCCAAGGAAGTTGCTTGCAAAGATCATGAGCCACGCGCTGATGCGGGACGGCAGGAAATTCACAATGTCGTCGAGCTTCGCGGCTGCGCGTCCAAAGTCAATATATTTCTCGTTCTTATAACCGATCATGGAATCCATGGTATTGATCGCCTTATAGAGCATCCCGAGCACCGGACCACCGATGGCGAGATAGAGCATCGGTGCGATCACGCCGTCAGAAGCATTCTCTGCTACCGTCTCCACGGCCGCCTTGGTCACGCCCTCCTCATCGAGATTCTCGGTATCTCTCCCAACGATCATGGAGACCGCTTTTCGCGCCTCCTCAATGGGGCCATTTTTGAGGGCCTTATAGACCTTCATGCTCTCCTTGCAAAGGCACCTTGCCGCAAGCGCATAATAGGTGAGAATGGCTTCCACGACGCACCCTGCGATTGGGTGGATCGCATAGCTTCCCATGAAGAGCAGAT
Source organism: Lachnospiraceae bacterium (assembly GCA_017400965.1). Classification (GTDB taxonomy): domain Bacteria; phylum Bacillota; class Clostridia; order Lachnospirales; family Lachnospiraceae; genus Acetatifactor. The sequence continues at coordinate 2,707 of JAFPRF010000074.1, read as the reverse complement.
CCGTCACGGCAACCGTGCAAAGAAGCACGATCAGCACAGTCTCTCTTCCCTGCTCCCGCCTCTTTTTTCCATCCGCAGGCTGCGCCAGATAGTGTTTCTCCAGCGCGCCGATCAACTTCCCCATAGCCTTCACGGGATGCGGCATAAAATAGGGATCGCCAAAAATGCAGTCCAAAATAAAGCCTGCTAAAAAAGCGATCACGTGATAATAATACAAAGGCATTTCCATATTGTTTTCCTCTTGCCTTACTTTAGCTTTACGGGGATCCCGCAGATCACGCGTTCCACGCTCTCCGCCCGCTCCGCGATCTTGCAAAGAAGGCGCCCCGTCTCCTCGCGGTAGCGGCGCTCCTCCCTGTCCATGGGAACAATGCCATTCCCGATCTCATCGCTGATGATGATCAGGTCTGGCTGCGCCTCCGTGCGTTTTAGGACCTCTTCCCAGATCTGCGCAGGCTCCATCCCCTTCAAAAGGCTCTCCTTGACGAAAAGATGGAACTCATCCCAGATTACCGCCCCCGGGTATCTTTCCTGCGCGAGCGCCGTCTTTCCCTGCGCCCGTCCGCCAATGATTAATCTCATGCCATCTTCCTCATTCCACGCCTAGTATGTGCCTCTGATCCCCCATCAGTTCCATGTGCGGCACACAGATCTCGCCGGGCATGTTTGTCAGGCGCACCGTCGCGATCCCCGTAAATCCAAGGTGCAACGCCCCGCAAAGATAGGGGAACGTGAGGTTCAAAATCTGCGCCAGCATTGCCGTGGAGGATCCGCCGTGACAAAACAGCGCCACCGTATGCCAATCTTCATCCTTGCGAATGCAACGATAGTACATGCCCTCCCTGCGGTATCCGAGCGTCTCTAACCATTCGTCCGTCTTCGGGGCGATGTCTTGTACCGCCTTGGTCACCATGTTTTCGCGAAAATATTCATGCTCCGGCCAATCCTTGCGATGTAGGTCCCAACCTTCACAAACTAATCTGTCCGCGATCATCCAAGGGTGCCCGTTGGCGTACATGGGACCGCCTTCCTTTCCCCAGGGCACTTCATGCATGAAATCTAAGATTTTTACGTCCGAAATGCCAAGAAGGTCTGCCGTCTCCTGCGCGGTCTGGCGTGCCCTTCCCATGGGGGAGGAATAGATTTCTTCGATTCCCTCACTTTTCAGCCTTTGCGCAGCCGCCTTTGCCTGCTTGATGCCAAGCGGCGTCAGACAATCCTTTACGTAATTGGGTTCTCCATGTCTTACAATAATGATCCTCATACCGTCTCCTTTATCCGCGAAGCAGCACCGCGATCGCTGCGCCGCATATGATCACAAGTTCCGTCAAAGATACAAAATAACCGGCGAGGTCTCCCGTGATCCCGCCAAACTGCTTCATGCTCACGTGATGATAATAGGCAAAGCTCCCGCCTGCAGCCAAAATCGAAACGCCCCCTAAGATTGGGTGCACCGCTACCATGCCGGCCGCGATCAGAATAAGCTCTGCGATCAAAACGACCTTTACCGTCTTCTTTCCCGCCGTGTCTGAAAAGGTCTGTAGCATCCCCTTTTTCTTAGCGCCTGGCATCGTCACCACGCTGATGCCGCTCAGAGTCCTTGCAAGAAAAAAGCACATGCAAAGCGCGATGACTGCACGTACGTCCTGAAAATCAAGCGCCTCGTAAACCAGTGCCAATGCTCCTGCCGCCAGGCAAAAGAATGCAGCCAGGCAGATCACGGCAAATGCGCCGATGTGCGGGTCCTTTAGGATCTCCAGCTTTTTCTCCCTGTCCTGGTAGGAATGGAGCGCGTCGCAGGTATCCATAAACCCGTCCAAGTGAAAGCCGCCCGTGATAAGGATCGGAATGGCCAGCGCCACAAATACGAAGGGCACCGTACCGATCTCCCGCATCTCGCAGAGCAGGTACCAAAGGAACTCCACGCCACCGATCACGGCGCCCACCCAAGGGAAAAAGCACAGATGATACTTCATGTCATCCGACTCCCAGTTAAAGCGCGGCATCGGTATTTTGGAATAGATCGAAAACGCCACGATGAACGCCTTTGCGATTTTTTTAAGGCTTTTCATGATCATTCATCCTCGCTTTGTAAGTACTCATAGATCACGATATTCTTGCCGTGCTGCTTGCCATAGTACATGCGCTCGTCGGCCACGCGGATGATCTCCTCCGGTGTTTGATAAAAGTCCTTGTTCTCCTCAAGACCAATGGTCACGGTAACATTGATACGCATGTTAAAGAACACGGTGGGCGTCGTTTCTACCGTCTTACGAATGTATTCCATCTTCGATTTTGCCACTTCAAAATCATAATCCCGCATGAGGATCACGAACTCTTCGCCGCCCCATCTGCAGATCTCGCAGCCGTTCATCTCGCGCTTTAAGAGCCTTGTGATGTGACGCAGCACCTCGTCGCCGCAATCATGTCCATAGGTATCATTGATGCGCTTGAAATTGTCCAGATCACAAAATGCAATGCAAAAATGCTTCGTGTACTCCCCCTTCATCACCTCGTCCACAACGGGTAAAAAGCCGCGTCTGTTAAGGAGATTTGTGAGGGCATCTTCATGCGCGTCAGCGGACAGTTGCTTGTTCTTTTGCTTGAGGCTCACCATCTCATTTTCACTCGAATAGATGTAGATGAAATTGTAAAAGATCACGGAGAAGATCATGACGAAAGAGGAAAATAACATCAGGATCGTCCT
>JAFPRF010000073.1 GCA_017400965.1 Lachnospiraceae bacterium | reverse complement strand
CGTAATCATTGCCATAGGATCTGCAGATGGCATCGAGCTGCTTTTTCTCTCCTTCCATCTCATATCCCACGTGGCCGTCGTAAAACTCCGTTGTGAAACGCTTCCATGCCTTGTAATTCTCCACGTAGTCCTGCTTCTCGTCCACTGCCTGAAACATTGGCTGGTACTTTGCATAGAGGCGATCCCAGTCGATCTCCTTTTCCTGCGTCAGCACGTAATGCTCCCTCATGATTTCGAACCCTTGCTCGAAATCCTTCAGGTACGCTACGCCGTGGTAATTCGGCGCGAAACAGATGACTACGAGGTTCGCCGCGATGATCAGTGCGCTTCCGGTCGCAATCAGCTGCTTTGCACGCACCTTTTTCGCCTCCAAAAACAAGCTCGCTATGGGAAGCGCGCTGGCGAAGTAGATGCCGGCGCGGTAGACGTCAAAACCTTCGCATAATGCCACGGCGATGGCCACAAATATCGGCGCCGCATAGAACAGTCGCCATTTATTCGAAGGTCTTTTTACGGAATGCTTTGCAATGATGAACAGCAGGATCATCAGTGCAAATTCTATGATGATAAAAATCTTATCCATGTTCACATCCTCCAAAATCAGTTGAGTTCATCGCGGCGAAAGAGCGCATATCCCATGAAGAGGTAGAAGGCGGTCATGAGGAGCGACGCGATGATCGTTCCACTCACCAGACTCGCGGGAATGCTACTGTCATAGGCGTAATACCTGATCGTTCCGATGGTCGGATCGATGTTGTAATTGCACCATCCGTCATATTCCGTCAGCGCGATCATGTTAAAGAGGCTGAGAAAAACGCTGCTCGAGTGGCGAACCATGTCGCCGAGTCCGCCGATCATCATGCTGATGACGATCCCGACGGCGATCATCAGGTAAGGGCTCTTTACCAGGAACGCGATCATGGCGAGGAACGCCGCGAGTCTTAAATACGGCAGCCCCAAAAGGAGGTAGCGCAGCAGTATGTCGCTAAATTCCAGAGTGTCTCCCCAGCCAGCCAGCGCATTGCCGACAAGGAGCGGCAGGAAGCTAAGGAGCATCGTCAGGATTGTTCCGATCATAATTGCCATCAGGCTTCTCGCGAAATAGATGCTCTTTCTCGAATGTCCGAAAAGGATTTCGTAATTGGCCACCTTGTCTTTATAATCCTCGCAGCAGACATACCCCACGAAGATTGTCAGAAAAAGGAGGGGGAATTCATAGGGCATCCAGGGATGCGCCGCCAGCATGTCCGAGACGCCGCCCCGCTCAAAACCGAGGGTTGCGTCCGCGGTTGCGGAAAATCCAGAGATCGCCATGACGGCAATGAAAACAAAAAACAGGACGATCAGGGTTTTCCGCCGTAAAATTTCATACCAAATGGATTTCATTATATTCTTCATCAGTCTCTGTCCTTCTTTTTGAAATGTACGTAGGCAATGATCAGGTACGCGGCCGTAAATGCCAGCGAGACGCCGATCGTCACGTAAACCATGTCAGCAGTTACTGCCGTATCATAGAGCGCCACCGTCTTTCCGTTCATCACGACGTTTCTCGCGTTTTGCGAAGTGATCAGGAACGCCGCGTTGGTCATGCTGGTATGGTATATGAGATCTAACCGGAACATGTCTTCCAGGATGGAGTTTACGAGCGCTGTGATCATGACCGACACGTAGCCAAGTGCGATGCCCTTACCGGCGCTGCGCATCATGCTGGCGAGCATCATGTTAAAGGCACAAAACCGCAGGATCGGGAAGAAGGCGAGCAGACACCGAAGAAGTACTTCCTTTGGGTTGGTCTCCAGGCCCCAGCCATAGAGCAAGGTGAAATATCCAAGGGGCAAAATCATCAAAAGGAAGGTCAAAACGCTTCCCCATAAGAAGCCGGCCAGCATTCTCGCCGCGAAGATCTTCGTTCTTGAATGCCCCGCCATGATCTCGTAATTGATGACCTTGTCGCCGCCGTCTCCCGCTACGAGAAGGCCCGCAAGAACGATGATCCCGAAACACGTGAAAATAAAGATCACGCCCATCATCTGGGATGCGAAATAAAAGCTCGGGGTCATTTTCTGCAAGCCATCTCCGTTCATCATCCCCATCAGATACATGGCAAAGAAGGGGATCGCCAGCATGGAGCCGAGGGTGATCCAGATGACCTTTTCGCGTCTGGCACCGAAATTTAAAGATTTCAAAATGTTGATCATTTTCGTATCCTTCCTTATTCCCGAACCATCTTCATGTAGTAGTCTTCCAGGTTCACTTCGTTTTTGGAAAGCTCCACGGGGATGATGCCGTTTTCATAAAGCGCCTTGGAAATCTCGTGCATTTTTTCAAGGCCGTCATAGATGCGAAGGCTTCCGTCCTCCATCGTCTCGATGCGCTCAATGCCGAAGTGCTGCAATAAAATGGCGCTGGCCTTCTCGTTGTTGTCGGTGTTGATGCGGTAGAACTCGCTGCAGGCCTGCTTTAGTTCATCCGCCGTGAAGACGCCCTTGATCTTTCCGTGGTTGATAAAAATGTAATCCGTGCAAAGAAGGGAGAGCTCACTTAAGATGTGGGAGGAGATTACCATCGTGATGTTCTCTTCTCTGTTGAGCTTGCGGAAGAGCTCACGGATCTCTACGATTCCCTCTGGATCCAGGCCGTTGATGGGCTCGTCGAGGACCATGAATTCCGGCTTCCCCATCAGGGCGTTCGCAAGGCCAAGGCGCTGGCGCATGCCGAGGGAGAAATTCTTTACGATCTTCTTTCCCGTGTTCTGGAGGTTTACGATCTTTAACACCTCATCTATGCGGTTTTTATCGGGAATGCCCTTCTGCAGCCTTTGCTTTTCCAGGTTTTCGCGGGCCGTCATCTTCTCTTTTTCGTAGGGCGTCTCGATCATGAAGCTCATGCGCGTTCTCGCGTGATTTAAGCCCTTTTCATCGGTGGCGCCGTACATCTCCAGCTCGCCGCCCGTCGGGAAGGCAAGGCCGCCCATGATCTTCATGATGGTGGTTTTTCCGGCGCCGTTGGGGCCGATCAGACCAACAATGCTGCCCTTCTTGATCTGGAAGGACACGCCGTCCAGTGCCATCTGCTGGCCATATTGCTTGGTTAGGTTCTTTACGTCAACGATTGTTTCTGACATCTTTTGTTCCTCTCTTTTCTTCGGTTCGGAAGTCCTTTGCTTCCTTCGACTAATACCACTGTAAAACGGAAGTTTAAAGAAATTCTTAAATGGTTTTAAATTTCGCAAAAAAAGAAAACCGACGGCCTAAACCATCGGTTTTTCTACTTGAAGTTCTATGTCGAAATAAAGCTTGCCGTCTTCGAGGACTGCGGAAATGCTGCCCTTTTGCTTTGTAAGTAAGAGCCTTGCGATGTATAGGCCAAGGCCTGCGCTGCCGTCAGACCGCGCCTTGTCCGCGCGATAGGTACGATCGAAAATGTGCTCCACGTCGATGGCGGCAGAGTCCTCCACGCGGTTTCCCATGCGGATCTTGCAGTGCTCCCCTTCCTGCGAAACCTGAAGCTCGAATCCCTCCTTCGCGTACTTAAAAACATTCCCCATCAAATTACTAAAGACGCGGGTTAAGCATTCCCGATTGGCCAGCGCGGTGACGCTTTTTTCCGGGAACTTGATCTCGGGCGTTAATGCATGCTGCCGGATCAAGGTCTCGTTCTCAATGATAAACTCCGAAAGGAACTCGATCACGTCAAGGCTTCGAAGCTCCACCGGCTTACTGTCGCTCTCTAGTACGGAGAGCTCAAAGAACTCATCCACCATGCGCTTTAGGGTTTCCGCCTTTTTACTGCTGACCTTTAAGTATTCCCTTCCCTGCTCGGATAGGGGCTCCGACTCTAGCATCTGCAGATTCCCCTTCACCACGGTCAGCGGCGTTCGAAGGTCATGCGCAATGTCGGAAATGGACTGCTCGAGCTGGCGTCTGCTGCGCTCCGTCTCGCGCTTTAATTCCTTTTGGTGATCTAAGTTTTGATTGATCTCCGCCGCGAGCTTTTCCACCTCTCTGTCTGAGATGGTCACGCGAAGATTTCGGTTGTAGGACTCTTCTCTTGTCTTTTCGAGCTCCATGCGCATGTGCCGCAGATCGCTCTTTATGAGAAAGAGCCGAATGCCCAGAAAGAGCGCGAGAAGGCCGACCGCCGCCAGCGCCCCGTAAAGAACGTAGAGTTGCATCACTTTTCCTCTTTCAGCTTATAGCCAATGCCCCAAACGGTTTCGATCACGTCGTTGCCCGTCGCCTCCGAAAGCTTCTTCCTGAGGTTACTCATGTGCACGTTGATCGTATTGTCCTCGTAAATGTAATCTTCTTCCCAAACGGACTTATAGAGATTGGCCTTGGTAAAGGTTTTCTGCGGGTTTTCCATGAAAAGAAGCAAAAGCTTCATCTCTTTTGCAGTAAGCTTTAATGGCTTTCCGCCTGCGGTGACCACCTGGTCCGTTAAGTTATAGGTCACGCCCGATGCCGTCAGAACCTTTCGCTCCTCGGTCTGCACGTAGGCGCCGCCCTCGCTCCTTCGAAGCACCGCCTCGATGCGCACGTACACCTCGTTTAGGTCAAAGGGCTTCGTCACGTAATCGTCCGCCCCAGCCTGCAGTGCGCCAAGCCTTGTATCCAGATCCGTCTTCGCGGAGATCACGATCACGGGCGTATAGGTATTTCCCGTCTTACTTTTATTCGTGCGGAGCAATTTGATCAGCTCTCCGCCAGACTTAAAGGGCAGCATCATGTCCAATAAAATAATGTCAAAGCTTTGCTTTTGCATGTAGGCGTAGGCCTTGTCGCCGTCGCCTGCCTCCGTAATGACCATGCCTTTTTCCTTAAGGAAATTCGCAAGGAGCTTTCGGATCTCCCTGTCGTCCTCTACGATCAATGCTTCCTTGCCCGTTTTCATCTCTTCCATCGGTGACACCCCATAAAAAATCGAGTAGGAGAAATTTCCCCTACTCGATTGTAACAGATTTTGGAACCATCGTAAATCATGAATTACTGAAGCGTCACCGTGCCGTCCGTTTCCCCGAGGAAAACGATCTTTCCGCCCTTAGGCATCGGAAGGACGCTGGTTTCATCGACGATGTGCGTATTGTAAAGGACCTCGCCATATTTATTGTAGACGTAAACCGCGCTGTTTTCCGGTCTTTCCGCGATCATCACCTCTCGGCCCACCATGGAGTCGCCGATCTGAAACCATCTCGCTTCTCCTGCCTTTAGGGTGATCTCCTTGATGCCGTCATCAAACGTCTCAAGATCCGTTTCCGCAAGGGCGGATAGGCCAGCGCTGGAGGTATAGGTTACGCCATTTTTCGAATTTTGGATCTTTATGTCGATCAGGTCTCTGCTCGTGCTCGAAGGGATCGTCATAAAAGAAACGGCGCTACTTTCATCAACGATCTTCAGGATTCTCGTCCCCATGCCATTGATCATGTAGAGATACCCTGGCTTATCTGCCGAAAGAACCATCGTCGAGATCGCTGCGTTGTAGCCCTGGGAGGACCACACGTCTCCGGTCAGGACAAAGTCCATGCCATTAAAGGCCATCCAGGAAGAAAGTACGTCCTCGCTTATGGGATTTTCAGGGAGCCTCTCGCCAACATAGGTCTGACTCTCATGGCTTCCTATGCCGGGAAAGCTCTCATTTCGGTCGCAGGCGATCAAAACTTGTCCCTGCTTTTTCACAAAGGATAGGAGCTCTGGATTCATCGCGATCCTCATGTCGGAAAGGCCGCTGTCTGCCACCTCTGCGGCAAGCTCCGCGAACTTTCCGTCCTCAGTCAGCACGTAATCCGCGCAGGTTGTTTTGATCGCGCTGATGTTCTCCACGTGCATGTACTTATGGTCCGGGAAGGACACGCGGCTGATCACGTCGCCGCCCGCGAGGTCATTGCGGGTTACGTAATCGCCTGCGAACTCGTCATAGGAAGCAGGAATGCCAGGCGCCACCTGATACGATGCCTTTTCGTCCTCCGGGATCACGATCCCCTGCTCTTCCAGACATACGTTGAGCAGCGCCTGCGCCACCAATGCATCCAAAGTACTGCTTCCGCCGTTCGAAAGTACGGCAATGCTGATCTTTTCGTTCGGTGCCACCAGAAGGAATCCGTGATCAGAGTTCACGTCGCCGCCCTTGCCATAACAGACCACGCCAGCCTCTTCATACTTCGGGGTGGAAACCGCATCCCAGCCCAGGCCGTTATCGTCCGTATAAGGGTCCGTCTGATTCCAGCGCGTTCCCATCTCCTT
>JAFPRF010000072.1 GCA_017400965.1 Lachnospiraceae bacterium | reverse complement strand
GGAGATCATCTTCTCCACGCCAAGGCGCTGCTCTGAAGCACCCTTTTTGTCCTTCGCAAGACCCGTGATGATGCCGTCTACGGTCACGCCGTAGCAGCGGAAGAAATCCTTCACGTCATCGTAGGAATAATAGTTCGCGGAATACAGCCAAATGTCGTACCCGTTCTTCGACAGGAAATAAAAGAGTCCCGGAATGCCAAGGCGAATGCGCCACTTATGCTTCAGGCTATAAGGGAAGCCCAGCTTTTTTTCCAGGTGCGGTGCGTCATCCGGGCGAAGGATCACCTCGTCGAGATCCAGGGCCACGCGCTTGTCATGCTGCGAGTTCTCCAGGATCTTCTGGATGTCCGACTCCTGCGCCAGGTTGATGATCTTTACGGGCACGTCCCGAACGCGCAGGCGCTTTGCCGCCGCCCAGCGGTGATGACCGTTTAAGATCAGATATCCATGGGGATGCATCTTCTCCACCATGATGGGCTCCTCGAAGATTGGGAGATTGGTACGGATGTTGTTCAGGATCTGTTTCTCATAATTCGAGATGATCTCGTAGTTCGGGCCAATGTCCGGGAACGTAAATTCATCCACTGGATTGGGATGCATCTTGTCGCAGGGCAGTTTTTTTGTGGTCAGGCGCTCAAATATACTCGCCTTGATGGGATATGCCACGCCCTTTTGCTTTGCGACCTCCTCTGCGAGGAAATTGTCAAATTCGCTTTTTGCCATAGTCAGTCCCCCATTCAGGTAATCAGATCAGAGTCTCTTTTCAATCTCCTTGATCAGGATCTTCAAAGCCTTAATGCGCGCGTACTTCTTGTCGTTGGACTCGAGTACGTACCAAGGCGCCGTTGTGGTATTGGTCTTTTGGAGCATCTCGTCGATGGCCGCCTCGTACACGTCCCACTTCTCTCTGTTTCTCCAGTCCTCGTCCGTGATCTTCCACTGCTTCTCCGGCGTGTTCTGGCGATCCGTGAAGCGCGCGAGCTGCGTCTCCTTGTCGATCTGCACCCAGAACTTGATCACGATGGCGCCCCAGTCAGTGAGTTCCTTCTCGAACTCGTTGATCTCGTTGTAAGCCCTCTGCCAATCGTTCTCCGAGCAGAATCCTTCGATGCGCTCCACCATCACGCGTCCGTACCAGGTGCGGTCGAAGATGGCGAAATGTCCGGATCTCGGAAGCCTTGTCCAGAATCTCCAGAGGTAATGTCTTGCCTTTTCATGAGGCTCTGGGCTGGCGATGGGATGCACCTCAAAGCCTCTCGGGTCGAGGGCACCGGTGATGCGCTTGATGTTGCCGCCCTTGCCGGCCGCATCCCAGCCTTCGTAGGCAATGATCACGGGAATGCGCTTGCGATAGAGTTCATTGTGCAGCTTGGAAAGCTTCTTTTGCAGCTTATCCAGCTCCTTCTTGTAATCCTCCTCTGCCACTTCCTTGTCCAAAGGGATCTCCGCAAGCTTTTTCGTCTTGCGCAGCGGGAAGACGTTCTGCAAAATCGGTACCGCCTGCGCGCCGCGGGACAGGGCCATGTCGATGCCGTTCACCATGATGTCGAGCACCTGCACCTCCGCCCACTTTTTATTCTTCGCGTCAATCACGTACCAAGGTGCCTGAGACTGGTTCGTCTCGCGCAGGTACTCCTCAAACGCGTCCATGCACTTCTCATAATGCTTATTCTGCCAAAGGTCCCAGTCGCCCACGCGCCACTTCGTGTTTTTATCCTCAAGAAGGCCATCCAGGCGCTTTTTTTGCTCCTTCTCGTCGATGTGGAAGAAGAACTTCAGCACGAGGTATCCGTTGTCCGTCAGAGTGCGCTCAAACTGGCGGATGCTGACCATGCGCTTTTGATAGGTCTCCTTGTCGATCTCGCCGCGCAGGAATTCACTCGTCACTTCGTCCATCCAGCTTCCGTCGAGGAACTCGAATTTCCCGGCCTCAGGGATTTTTGCAAAGTGGCGATACAGGAAGGGCTTTCTCAGCTCATCCTCGCTCTTGGAATGCATCGTGGCAGTCTTAAAAAAGCGCGGGTCAATGTTGCGGATCACCTTACCTAAAACGCTGCCCTTTCCGGCTGCGCCCCAGCCTTCAAACACAACCAATACGGGGAGCCTATGATCTCTGATCTCCGTCTGTTTTGCAAAAAGCTGCGCGCGAAGTTCTTCCAGGCGCTGCTCCACTTCTTCGTCCGTCGGTCTCTCCGATTTTTTGAAATCTTTCAGCATAAGCGTAACCTCCTTTTTCGAATCAAAAACTGCCCCAAAATACCCTACTTCCATTATTCCCTTTTTATCGTGAAACGTCAATCTTTTCAGTAAATTCGTGGCACTTTTTGCCGCAAAAAAAGAAAAGCCCGAGGCTGATTCACCTCGGACTTTTTCGTCTGTCCGTCTTTTCCATGTTTGGCGGCATGATCCTTACCGCGCCAAACCGTAAAACTCAAAATCATCCATGGTTCCCCAGCCCTTCGCGGCGGCCTTCACGGCCATGCCAACCTTGACGGTTTCTCCGGCCTCCACGGGAACGGCATCGATTTTTAATTTCTGCCACTGTTTCCAACCACTGAGCTTTGCGGGGTCAGACACGTAGGTTTGATCGCCGCAAATGACGTAGAGATAAATCTCTGCGGAGCTGCCCACGTCACCGCCCTGAATGTTCGCAACTGCCGCATATTCTCCGCCGGCCTCGATCGTGATCTCCTGTTCCACGGTGAAATCGATCGCAGATGTGGAATAAAAGTGGAACGCATTATCCCCGGAAAGGGCGTCCGCCGCTTTTTTCTGCACGTCGGTGGCATCTCCGGCGCCATTATCGACTACCTTCCACATGCTCACGTCCGCTTCGTCAAACCCGGGATTTTTCACGTAGTTGACGTTCATCACCTTGACGGTGGCAGTAACGCTGCTGCCATCTGCCGTCACACCCTTGATCTCATAAGTATCCGCTACGTTGACGTCCACGGCTGCCAACGAGTCTTCATCCCACGTGACCTCCATGCCATCCGTGACGGAAGGATCATTGTAATACACGTCAATGCTTTTTGGCATGTCCAGGGGCACCCCGATCCCGCTTTCAATATACACGTCCTTAAACTCCATGACCTGAAGCGGTGCTTCAGTGCCATAGCGCAGCCATTTAAATACGTTCAGGGATGGCATCGCCTTTCCCGTAAAGTCAAACATTGCCTGATTATCCCATGCGCAGCCGCCATAATACTGCCCCGCGTCCTTGGGATCATAATCCACGGAGTAGCTCGATGCCCAGCCGGAACCATATTTTTCCCAGATCTTTTCGTTGCTTTCCCGCTCCGAACCTACGGGCACCCAAGCACCTTCCCAGTAAAATACGCCAAGGGCTCCAGCCTCATTTGCATAGAAAGCTACGTCCCTGAAATTCTTCGCCTGTGCCTGTACGGTATCCGGATAGCCTTCCACGCCTCCGCTGCCCACGCTGTTTCCGTTTGCATCGCCGTCCTCAGAGGTAAAGGGATATGCCGTCTCCAAAATGCAAGTCTTTTTTCCGTACTTGGCACTGATCTCCTTAAGGACCTTACTCATGTTTTCGAAGGAGCCATGCCAATACGAGTAATAAGAAATTCCAAAAATGTCATAATCGACATTATAGTTCTTAAGGGTCTCTGCCCTTTTCAGCGTCATCGCCGTGTCGTCAACTCCAGTGTAATGCACGGCCACTTCGATCTCCCTGCCGCTCGCCGAGGCCACCTTTCTCACCGCTCCGGAAGCAGATGACAAAAGCTTCATGACGTCCGCCTCTTCATAGGTTCCGCACACGCCTTTGTTGATCTCATTTCCAATCTGCACCATGCGTACGTCCGCGCCCGCGTTTAAGATGGTATTCAATGCCTCCTCGGTAAACTCCGCGATCAAAGCCTCCTTGTCATCGATGCGCTTTCTGGCCCATGCCTTCGGCGCATATTGCTTATTCGGATCCGCCCAGAAATCACTGTAGTGGAAATCCACCAAAAGCTTCATGCCATGCTCTGCAGCCCTGCGACCGATCTCTGCGGCCTTTTCCACGTCGCAATTTCCGCCGCCGTAGCCATTCCCGTCCGCATCATAGGGATTGTTCCAAACCCTGACGCGGATATAGTTTACTCCTGCATCCGCAAGGATCTCGAACAGATCGCGCACGTTTCCGTTTTCGTCGCGATATGTGACGCCGCTTTCCTCCTCCACGATCACCGTGGAAACATCCATTCCCCTGATAAAATCATCAGGCAGGCCCTCGATGGGTTCGACGTAAATGTCAGCCTTTTCCTTAGCCGTCGGAAGGTGCGATACGTAAATCTGCTTCACCTCGTTTGCATCGACAGTGCCATTGCCGCCACATCCGGCACAGATTGCCATCATGATCAGCATGCATGCGATCATTCCCTTTTTCATAACATTCAGCCTCCGTCTCTGATCGTACAAAGTGCAGGAAGGGCGTTACCCTCATAATCAAACAGTGCCTGATTGGCCCACTCGTTTCCTCCCGGTCCCTTTTCCCCGGTATACTCCAGCGCGGCCTCCGTTGCCCAGCCGCATCCAGGAACGGGGATCCAGCCTGGCTCCCAATAAAAGAACCCAAGACCACCTGGCACTTCCTTGATCCGCCGCATCACGTCGCCCATAAAATCCGCCTGACCCTGCGGCGTCATGGGATACTCCAGGTTTTTTCTCACTTCTTCCCTAGTCGCCATCCCCTTAAGATCCTTTGCACAGGTCCCCTCATAACGTCTGTAGTCCTCCACGCTAAAGCCCATCGACACTTCTGCCACAACGATCTTTTTGCCGTATCGGCGCGCCATGTCCTTCATGTTAAAGGACAATGCCTCCAGACTGCCGTGCCAAAACGGATAATAGGAAAGCCCAATGACGTCAAAGTCTATGCCTCGCCTAAAATAATTGTCGAACCACTCAACATACATTTCGTTATTTCCGCCGTTATCCAGATGGATCATCACGGGGATATTATCGTCAACCTCTCGCACCGCCCGGATCCCAGCGCTGACGAGCTTTGCGATGGCATCAAATTCCGGTTTTTTACCATAGGGCCAAAGAAGACCGTTGGTGATCTCATTTCCGATCTGCACCATGGTCGGCATGGCATTTTCCTTGCGCAGGACCTCCATCACTTCCTTGGTGTAACCATATACGTCCTGCGTCAGTTTCTCCACGTCATGACCACGCCACGCCTTGGGAATGTTTTGCTTCCCGGGGTCCGCCCAAAAATCGCTGTAATGGAAATCGAGAAGAAATCCCAGCCCTTTTCCCAAAGCGCGCTTTGCAAGCGCCATCGTTGTCTTAAGATCGTTCGTCCCCGCGCCATAGGGCCTGCCGTCCTCCACGTACGGATCATTCCACAGGCGGAGCCTAACGTAATTGCAGCCATACCTCTTTAAGATGTCGGTAAGTTCTCCCTCCGCACCGTGGTCATAATATCTTGCGCCGCATCTTTCTTCCTCGAGCAGCGTGGAAATATCCATGCCTTTTATGAATTCCAAAATATCTCTCCTTAATCAAAATCCGTGATGCGTTCCATCATTTTCCGATAGCGAAAACGGATCATCTCATTTTTTTCGAGCACGTCTTCCTCCGAGCCGGTATACTGGCAACGCAGGCAGTAATACTCTTTCTTCTCCTTGTCATAAAACATGTCAATGTCCAGATCCCGCATAAAGCAGGAGGGACATCTGTAATTTAGTTTGCCTTTTCCAGATTGAGCCATGTGCCTATCACCTCTCCCTTTCTGATCTTCTTCGTCATGCCAAGCGTAAACATGGGTGAGAATGCATAGCCTTCCTTCACGTAGGACGTTGCATCGTCTGCATCCGTCGTGAGGGTCACCTTGGTCTGCACGGGCGGGATGATCGCCTCCGCCACTTTGGCCCCGGCAATGGAAGCCTCCCTGCATTTGTACGCATAGTCGATCTTCACCGCATCCGGTCCGTCTCCCACGGAAAGCTTCACGCTGGTCATGTCCTCCGGATACTCCGTGGTACCATAGCAGGCTACCATGTATTCGTTGATGCTGATCTCTGCCTCGGGGTCGCTTACGTCAAGGATCTCCCTGCTGATCAAAATCCGGCTCTCTCCTTCGGGGAAGATCACCTTGGTCTGAAGCTTCACGTTCACTTCCGCAAATTCGATGTCTACGGGATCCAATGTCAGGATGCGGTTCTTTCCTTCCTGTGAGAACGTTGCGTGGGTTCTGCACAGACACAGATCCACTTCCTCCGCGCCGCAGCAGATTTTCGCGCTGCGCACCGTACCTTCTCCCGCGTAATGCGTGAAGTATCCGGCCCTGTACTTTTCCTGGATCAGGAACGGGTAAGAGGCATCCTGCACGTGAGGCGTTCCTATGCCAACTTCCCATTTCAGTTTCGCAACGTACGGTCTTAAGTCGACGATGGCACCGCCCTGGTCCATGTTCACGCAGGCTCTCATAAAGGGATCCACATACCAGAACAATTGCTTCTTCGATCCATAGAGAATATCCTTCCAAAGCGCGCACTCCGGCTCCGTATAGGTTTTATTCGCTCTGTAAAAATCAGCAAACTCCGACATGGTAAGATCCCGAAGCTTTCCCTCTTTCTTCAGGTCGCCGTAATAGCGCATGCCGTCCTCATAAGATTTCTTCAAAAGCTCATAGGGCTGTTCCCATCGTCCCATCTTATTGAGCCAGCCAGGTCCCACAAACATCATGTTGTAGGAATAACCGTTGTTGTACTTTGCCAAATGACGATATTGGTCGATCAGATTGTAAAGGTACGGGTACTCCCAGGTTTTGGTGTCATAGATCATGCCACGAAGCACGTTCTGAGGATGGGTTCCAAAATTGGAGCCATTACCGTCATAGCATGCGAGCAGATCCCTAGAGAGGTGGGGAATCGCCACAATACCGGAATCCTCAGCTTCATTCGCTGCCGGCGCATGCGTGTTTTGCTTCGAAGGGATCCAAGGATTCCAAGGGCCGCCGTCAAACAGGGTATACCAGGAATTGTTCGTGGTATGATATGCCTTCGGCCCCTCCTCCCAGCAGGTCGCCACGGCGCACTTGATGCTAGGATATTTCTCCTTGATATAGTTTATTAGCTCCGCGTCCATGTAGTAAGAACCGGTGGACTCGGGATAAAAACCAAAGCACTCATAAAACTTTCAAAAAACGTCATCAACAATGTTTTTCTTATCCTCCATGGAGAACATCCAGATGCAGAAATCCTTCGTCTTATACTTCTCGCGAAACTCCTTGCAGGGAAGACCTAAAAGGGTCAGTGCGATCTCGTCCCCGTATTTTTCATGGTCATCCTTGGCCAGCTGAACTGCCTCCTCGTTAAACAGCGATGCATAGGTCATCTGTATGGTGCACTTCAGTCCGTTGTCATGCGCGGTCTTTTGCTGGAACTTGAAAATGTCAAGGGACTCCGTCAAAAGCGCCTTTCTTCCGAGATCCTCAGCCTTTCCCTGGCCCGTCACTTTTTCAGCGTACTCAGGCACCATCTCCGGCCTGTGGATGATGTTAACCACAAACGTATTATCCATTTTTCGTCCTTTCCTTATCCCTTTGTTGAACCGCTGGTCACGCCCTCAACGTAATACTTCTGCATAATGACGAACAAGACGGCGATCGGTATGGAGATCACCAATCCGCCTGCACAGAAGGCTGAGAAATTCTGTCCGATCAGCGATTTATCAAGCATGTTGTATAAGCCAATGGCCACCGTCCAATCCTTGGACAGGCCAGAGTTGAGCATCAGTCTTGCAAACATAAAGTCCGACCACGGTCCTAAGAATGTGCTGATCACGGAGTACACAATGATCGGCTTGCAAAGCGGCATCATCACCTTGATAAAGATCATGAGCTCATTTGCCCCTTCTATCTTGGCAGCTTCCCGTAGGGATGTCGGCACGGTATCCATAAAGCCTTTTACGATCAGATATCCCAGACCCGATCCAGCGGAATACACAATGACCATTCCAACGTGCGAATTTGTAAGACCGATCGATTTCATGATGAAATAGATGGCGATCATGGACAAAGCACCGGGGAACATGCCAAGTATCATCGAAAACCGTATGATCCCCTGTCTTCCCGGGAAACGCATACAGCTCAGCGCATAGCTTACCATCAGCACAAAGATGCTGGAAATAATACAGGTAAAGAGCGCTATGATCAGCGTATTGAAAAACCATCTGCCATACTGCAGGATCGAATCCGGATGGAAAAATAACCTGCTAAAATTAGCCAGCGTCCAATGTTCCGGGAAGAATCTCGTTCTGCTCATTCCGGGATACGCACTGAAGGCCGTAACAAGTAACCACAAGATCGGTACCAACCACAAGCAGGCGAGCAAAAGCAGCAATACCATCTTAAACGCGCCGCCAATTTTTCTCTTCTTTGACATGCCCATTTTCTTCATCATAGCTGGTAATCCTCCTCTCTTCCGCCCTTCATCAGTCTCGAGTATGCAACCAACGTAAACGTAACGCTGATCACGAATACGATAATGCCGATCACGGATGCCATCTTATAATTCTGCTCTTCCTGCGTCAGTCTAAAGAGCCAGGTAACCAGCAGATCGACTTCCTTCGCGTTGGACTTATAAAGTCCTGCGTCCTGCGTGATGTATACGTCCTGCGTCAGCAAATAAATGACGTTGAAGTTATTAATGTTTCTGACAAAATCCGTGATCAGGGCAGGTCCCTGCACCACCAGTATGTAAGGCATTGTGATCTTCCAAAAGATCTTCCACTTATTCGCGCCGTCAATCCTTGCGCTTTCGATCTGATCCTTCGGCGCGTTCATGAGAACGCCGGTGGCGATCAGCATCTGGTAAGGAATGCCTACCCAGATATTGATCAGGATGATCATGACCTTGGTCCAGTTCTTGTCGGTAAGGAATGGAATGAATCCTGCATTCTTGCTCACGAGTCCCAAGCTCTTGCAAAGATCCAGTATTCCCAAATTCTGACAGATCTGGTTAAATATGCCTTGATCCGCGAAGAAATTTCTCACCAGGATCAATGTTACAAACTGCGGAACGGCGATGGCGATCACAAAAAGCGTTCTCCACATTTTCGGGAATTTCACGCCCTCCGACTCTATGAGCAGTGCCAGCAATATGCCGCCGATAAAGCAGGTAAAGGTTGCCAGGACCGCCCAGGTCAGAGTCCACGTCAGGACCTTTCGAAACGCATAGCCAAAGGTCAGGCTTAACTTGCCGCCGAAGAGGTTCGTAAAGTTTTCAAAACCGATCCAAGTGAAGAGACTTCCCGGAGGCATGTGATTCTTATCATAATTCGTGAATGCGATGGCGATCAGCACAAGCAGGGGAAGAATGTTCATCAGGATCACGCCCAAGGTAGGAAGGCTAAGGAGCGTTACGTAAAACTTTCTCCCCAGCATCTGTCTTAGGTCTTCCTTAAAGGTGTTGACGTGTTTGCCGCTTTCCGCGTCACGCATCACCGCATAAACCCGTTTTACGTTGTGCACGTAAAACAGCAGAAAAACAAAGAGCAAAAATAATGACATGATGCCATAGATCAAGATCAGAAAAGAATTGTCGTAAGGGAACTGTTCCACCTCAAAGGTGAGGGGATTGATCTTCGGGTCCTGATACTCCACCGTTCCCAAGGTTGAAAACTTAACAAGGTTTGGAATCGAAAAAAGAACAAAGCAGAGGATGTAAGCAATCTGGGCCAAAGTGACCAGAATACCCTTTACGATCTGCTTTCTCTTAAAGAATCCCATGCCCATCACGATCAGGGAAGACCTGACTGCCCAGTCTCCCCGAACGATCGCCTCAGCAAAATCCGTAAAGTATCTTGCAAAGGCTGTTTCTGCGAATGACTTCTTTTGTATTTGCTTTTCCTCTGCCATTTTGTCACCTCTTAACACCATTTTGGGTAAAGAAAACCCCATATGATTGCTGCGCTCTCATATGGGGTTACTAAGGATCTGATTTACTTTGCAGTAATGCCGTCCACTGCGTCATCCAGTAATTTCTTTACGTCCTGTCCGTCGGGATTACCGCTGATCAGGATGTCAGAAAGGGATTCGCTAGATGCCCAATAGTTTCCGCCTACTCTCTGAAGCGTTCCATGTGCACCCTGTGCGGAAATTGCTGCAATTGCCACGTCCGAAAGCACTGCGCTTGAAGAAGCTGCCTTCACGTTGGAGGGTCCTAACTGTCTAGCCTGGAATCTGGCAACCTGGCTCTCTTCGCAGGTTAAGTACTCAGCCAGAAGCATTGCCCAAGGCAGATATGCGCTGTTGGGATTTACGCCGATCAGCTTGAAGCCAAGGTATGCAGTCATCTGATATTCTTTGCCGCCTGCCGTGAACTTCGGCATGATGCAAGCTGCGTAGTTAGAACCAAGCGCGTCTGCGTAGGACTGTGCAGCCCAGGTACCGCTGACTACCGCACCCATGGTGCCGGCCTTGAAGGCTTCTGCTGCGGTGCTGTCATCTGCCATTACCAGAACGCCATCCTTTGCGTACTGGATGATCGCATTTGCAATGTCAACGCCTACCTGATCGTTCCAGTTACAAGAGGTGCTGCCGTCGCTCTGAAGCTCAGCATAATGTCCGGTGCCTTCTGCATCAAAGAAACCGTGGAGATACCAACCGCCCTTCTGATAACCGATGGTCACGCCCTTTTGCTTTGCAACTTCTGCCATCTTGTCAAGGCTTACCATGTCTTCCGCTGAGAAGATGCTGCTGTTGTAGTACATGAAGTAACCGTTGTCACCCGTCATGGGATAAGCGTATACCTTTCCGTTGTAGGTGGCTGCCGCGATGGAACTTGCGGAATTCGCGGAAGCTACGTCATAGGTATAGGCCGTGCTTACTTCCGTAAGGCCCTTTACGTTGATCAGCTCAATGAGCTGGTCATCAGCAAACGCGTATACGTCAGCGGCAGCGGTAGGATCCGCCATTACGGCATCCTTGGCGCCAGCCTCAGACTGAATGCCTAACTGGAAATCAAATTTTACGGATGGATACTTTGCCTTGAACTGATCCAGAAGGGTTTGCGTAAACTCCTGATCCATCTCGGAAGCCCAAATGGTCAGCTGTACGGTGTCCTTGGTGTTCGCCACCAGATTATCGATGGCACCTGCTGCAGCCTTCTCATCCAATTTCTGGATTTCGCCGCTTCCGCTGCTTACGGATGCATTTGTTTCATTTGATCCGCCTGCGTTACCGCCACAACCTACAAGAGCCGTCATGGACAAAACGCATGTCATCAATAGTGCCAATGCTTTTTTTCTCATGTTCTATTATCCTCCCTTTGTTTTATTCATTGTTAGAATTACTCAATTGCAACTTTGCGCAATCGGTTGCTCTATGTGAAATATTACCAATTATGTATCCTCTTGTCAATACGATAATCAAAATTCTCTTGATTAAAACGATTTTATTTTCGTACCCCTACTGCGTGGACCCTTTGAGCATCACCTCATAGCCTAAAAGCTGGCGATCCTCCACCTGATTTCCGCCTATGACGGCCATCAGCGTCTCGCAAGCTCTTTTCCCAAGATCCATGGGATCATACTTTAGGGCGGTGATCTGTGGCTTATAATTCTCTAACAGCTTACTGTCATAAAAACTCACAAGCTTTAAATCCGAGGGAACTTCCAACTCCGCTTCCTTCAGCTTTTCCATCACCATCTGGCAGATCCTGTCGTCCTCGCATACAATGCAATCCGTCCCGAAGCCTACGGCCTCTTCAACGGCTCTTTCCACGCTCTCTTTATCGTTGCAGTTTAGGTATACTTGCGTCTTGGCGTCCGCCATGCCCTCTTGAAACCCCTGCAAACGGCTGTTGGTGACCACTTGTCCCATATCCCCGCAAATATAGGCAGCACGCTTTACGCCCTTCATGCGAAGGATGGAAGTCAGTTCCTTGCAGGCAGCCACGTGATCATTATCCACTTGGATCACGCCCTTCTCATCCGTAGAGCCAACCACCACAAAAGGTATCCCCTGTTCTTTGAGATAACGAATGGCTTTATCCTTGCGCAGCGTCCGTCCCAGTATCACGCCGTCCACCTTATGATTCTCGGTGATCCGCCTGAGCCCAGATATGTCTTCCTTACCGATCGTGGTGATCAGCACGTCGTAATCTGCCTTCATTGCGGCACTGATCACCCCCTGCAGGCACCGTTGATAGAAATACAGTGACGTAAGGTGGTCATCTCCCGGTATCACCCAGCCGATGTTATAGGTTTTGGATTCACTCAGACCCTTGGCAATGGGATTCGGTCTGTAATTATTTGCCTCAATGTAATCCAACACCTTTTGGCGCGTATCACTACTGATCCTTCCCTTTCCTGAGATCGATCTGGATACCGTAGATTTTGACAGGCCCAAAGCCTTTGCAACGTCATCAATTGTCGTTTTTTCGTTGTCCATAATCTCTACCTTTTGCCTTATTGGCGCAATCGGTTGCGCTTAAATTGAATATAGCAGACTTTTGCACATAATGCAAGTCTGCTATTTCAATTCATGTTTAATTCAGTTTTTTATAAGTCTCTTTTTGTCTCATCTTGCATCTAAGCAAATAATGTGCTATAGTTTTGATAAGGGGAAAGCCATAGAGGCGGCTACCCGAAATAGTTTGTTGCTAAACTAGCGTTTAGCCGTCAACTACTGCTGATAGTTGGCGGCTATTTCTTTCGGACGCCATTTTTCAGAATTCATGTACGATTTTAACTACGCCGCCGTCTTCTCCGGCGAAGACGATATAGCCGCCCTTGGGAAGGGGGATGCTGGAATGATAATCCACCATCTGGCTCGAATACAGTGCCTCTCCAAATCTGTCATAGACGTAAACGGCGCTGTTTTCCGGGCGTTCGATCGTGATGCAGGAATTGGCCAGGGAATCATCAATGTTATACCATGAGGCATGCCCCGTTTTCAAAGAAACCTCCGTCACCTGCGCCGTGAAGTTTTCATTCACGGACCTAGGTTGGAATACCAGTCCCGTCGTTGAATGCAGGTTCCCAGCCTTGTCCACCCATATGTCCTTCTGATCCCTGTTGGCATCACCTGGAATGGTGGTAAAAGATTCCAAATGATTTTCATCCACGATCCGCAGCTGCCCATCCAACCCGTCACAAAGTACGTAGCCTAAATCATCCAGTACCATGAACCTGCAATTGGGATGCAAATAGTTTTCAGAAGAATACTTTTCGGTAAAGTTCTCGTAAACGAGTTCCTCTCTGGCTTTCCATGCGGCAAGCGCCTTTTCCGATACTGGATTCGCCTCCATCTTCTCTCCATCGACAGATGTTGATATCGAGCGCAAAAGCCCTCTGTTGTAGTCGCTGCGCTCGCTGACCAAATAAACCTTTCCGTCTTTTTCTTCCATCGAAACGGCAGCGAAATTGACGTCCTGCTTCACGTTCCACGATGCCACGTCGCCCTTTACCCTAACAAACCCTAAATCCGAGTAGGCGTAATACTCCTCTGACGTCGTTTCTGCGATATATTTTGCCAGCATGTACTTCATCTCAGGGAACGTAATCTCTACAAGGCCTTCCGTGGTCGCATAATACCCTTCATACTTTTGATACTCCTCCGGGACGGAAGGCGCAAGCTTCGCCTCCGGTACCGTGACTTCTTCCACGGTGATCCCCTGCTCCTCTAAGACGATGTTCATGAGTGCCTTCGCCATGGCCGAGTTCAGTCCGCTGGAACCGCCGCTGGTGGTCACGCAAACGCTGATCTGCTGCTCTGGTGCCACGATCAGTGCAGTGTGCTGTCCCCCGGTATCGCCGCCCTTTGCGACCACCTTGACGCCTGCCTTTTCATATTGGGGCATCGTCACCACGTCCCATCCAAGGCCGTATGCCTGATAAGGACTCGTTACGGAAAGGGCATTCATTTCCTTTTTGCTCTGCTCTGACAGGAGCCTGTGATCGCCCGTAAAGAAGGCACTGCCAAATTCGCAGGTATCTTTGGCAGTAGAATAAACGCCTCCCGCGCCTAAGGCCGTGCAATATTCCTTGCCGTAACTGACCCCATTTTGATAGACGTACGTCACCTTCTCACTTCCGTACAAGCTAAGCCCGGTTCCGATGCTGTCCGCGCCGAGGGGCTTTGCAACGTACTTTTCCACGTACGCCGAGTACTCCATTCCAGT
>JAFPRF010000071.1 GCA_017400965.1 Lachnospiraceae bacterium | reverse complement strand
TACTCGGCAAAGAGCCCGTTGTTTCTGTCATTATTGATTGGATAGTACGGTTCGTCGCCGCGCTTCCACTCGGCGGGGTATTCCCGCGTGATCACGGTGCCTTTCCCGGTGCCAAATTCAAAGTGCTTGTGCTCGATGATGCGGGTGTAGGGCACTTCTCTCTCCGTGTAGTTGACCACGGCGTTGCCCTGGTAATTGTCACAGTCAGGTAACTTTTCCTCTTCAAAACGAAGGGACCGGTACTGCAGCTCGCCGAGCTCATAGCCGAAATACTCGTCGATCATGCCCGTGTAAAGCACCTTGTCAAACGTATCGCCGCGGTCGGAGCTCTCTAATTCTCCACTGCAGTTCACGCCGCCTCGCCCAGGTACCTTCGCGCCAGTGGACGCCACAAACTCTTTATAGGAAAGACCCATCTTTACGGGCGTACCCTCTAAAAGCTTTTCCACCAACTGCGTGTAACCGCCGATAGGGATGCCCTGGTAGCGATCCGTGAAATAATTGTTATCGTAGGTAAAGCGTACGGGGAGCCTTCGGATGATAAAGGCCGGCAGCTCTTTGCAATCCCTGCCCCACTGCTTCTCCGTGTAACCCTTCACGAGCTTTTCGTAGACGTCGCGTCCAATGAGGGACAGCGCCTGCTCCTCGAGGTTTTGGGGATTCTCCACCTGACACTGTGCCTTCTGCGTCTCGATCACGGCCTTAGCCTCCGCCGGAGTCTTGATCCCCCACATCTTACTGAAGGTATTCATATTAAAGGGAAGGTTGTAGAGTTCATCCTTATAGATGGCGATCGGAGAATTCACGTAATGATTGAATTCCGCGAATTTGTTTACGTACTCCCAAATCGCCTTGTCTGAGGTATGAAAAATATGTGCGCCGTACTTATGCACCTGAATTCCTTGCCACTCCTCGGTATAGATGTTACCCGCAATATTTTTCCGCCGATCGATGCAAAGGCATTTCTTTCCCGCCTTCTTCATCTCCTGCGCGAAAACCGCGCCAAACAGCCCCGCGCCAACGATCAGGTAATCATATCTCATGCCATTGTCCCCCTACGCATTCAATTTCAATATCGTAAGTGTAGCATAGCTTTCGAACGAAAACAATCCCATTTCGTCATAGTAACCCTCGAAGCGCCAAGAAACCGAGTATCGGTAAAAACGCAGTAAAAATGTACGGGATCATCGCAACTGGCCTATGCAAATTTCCTTTTCGGTTTACGTTCCTCTTGCACAACTGCACAAATGCCAAAATGCAAATGGTCAAAAGCATGTGGGTCAAAAAGGCGACCATGCCGCCACCATAAGCCGCAAAGACAATGGCTGTCACGCAAAAGCAGTGGCAATCTGCCTTTCCGTAAAACCTTGCGAACAACGCATATTGGATAACCCCGTAGAGCAGCAGCTCCCAAAGGGCGGGCCAAGCAAGGCCGCATCGCAAAACAAGGAGGAAAAAACCTGCGGCTCCGGAAAGAAGCCAAAGGTAACGATGGACCTGCTGATACTTCCCGTCCTCGTTGGCTGCCACATGAAGGAAAACAAGGACTAGCAATAATAAAACGCACTCTGTAAAGGTACTCATTTTAACCTCGTCCGCAGTTCATCCAAGATCGAACCTGCCACGTGAAGCGTACAAAGCTCCGGGCGTGCCTCCAAAACGGCAGTCCCTTTATACGCGCGGACAATGACCTGATACTCGTCTTCAACATTTAAGTAGAGTGGGATCATGAATTGAAGCTCCTCGCTCGCGACCTCGGTCGGCACGGCGTAGTAGAACGTGTGGTTCAGCTCGGGCGCATCCCCCGCGATCTCTGGCGGGAATACCACCTCGATTTTCTCCGCGTAACCGATCGCCGTGATACGCAGCAGTCCGCTCTCCCCGCGCTTAAAGCGCGGCGCGTGCGGTTCCAGGATCCTCATAATGCTCGCCTCCAGCGAAAACTCTACCTTTCCATAGGTCTCCTGATAAGTATTATAGACATTGTCGTACGTCACTAGCTCCATGGTCAGATCGCCGCAAAACAGCGCCTGCGCCGGATCATAATCAATCCTAATCTCTCCGCTATCGTCCGATACGTAGGTTTTTGCATCCCCCGTATCCTGATTACGAACCTTAACTTCAAAGTATGCAAGACCCGAGAGATCATCCGTCGCCTGGAATACCAAAACTTGCGCAGGGAGTGTAGCTTCATTGATCACGTCAAGCGCCGCAAGGTCTGCACTGCAGGTGACCACGGGTGCCTGCGCGTCCGCAATGAAACTGATGCAATTCTTTTCGTCCTCTTCCCAAGCGGAATGCTGATACGAGGCACCCTCTCCTGCTGCCGCGCCAGGCGTAACGCATATGATCCTGCCATGTGCGGACTCCGAAGCAAGGAAGCCTTGCCAAAAGAGCGTCTGCTTTCCCGCCATGCCTCTGGCCGCGCCAGTCAGTCCTGCGTCCGCAAGGATCACCTCCTCGCCGCTTCCTTTTCGTATGAATTTTGAAACGGAGAGACTTACGGCTTCCGTCAGTGATGCAGGATCACTGCTCAGTGGCACCTTGGTTTCAAATGCATAAGTGGAGCCCGGCGCGTCGTAAGCGATGGAGAAATCCAAGTCCGTGATCTGATAGTCTTCCGATGCTACGCCGCCGATAAAGGCTTCAAAGGATAACCGGAAAGGCGTGACGCCGTCTGCGCGCACAAATATCCTGCCGTCCGATGCGGCGTATACGTTCGCCTTGCCCTCCTCGCCTTCGATGGATATGGGCCGCGTTACGATGGGGTAACGCATCGCAACATCCTTTCCGGATAGCTTTATGTGGGTCGTCGGTCCGATATTTCCGGCAACGTCAACGGCTGCGAGATGCAAGTAAGTCTCCTCCGCGCGCAGCGTGCACCGAAGCTTT
>JAFPRF010000070.1 GCA_017400965.1 Lachnospiraceae bacterium | reverse complement strand
TACCTGTTGTATCGTAAGATTACCAAATATCTCAAAGAGTAATAGAAAACGGCATGGTCGCGATGGCGATCATGCCGTTTTAGGTTTACTGTTTCATTCAATTAAGCCAATCCGTTTACACGGTTGTAAGCTGCACAGATGGTGTTGGTGTTCTTCATCAGGATGTGCATTCCTACGAAAGGTCCGATACCGCAGAGGAAGGAACCAAGGATACACCATACAAGAATGGTGGTTCCGGTCTCAACGAAGTTCAGGCCATATCTGGGAGCGTTCGCTGCAAGGCGGTTGCCCAACTTGTAATACCACCAGTAAGCGTAGAGTCCACAGGTTAAGAAGGAGAGTACGATGAACATGATCAGGCCAGCAGTCTGCTCGCCGTCGCCCTCGCAGGCGATGTTCACGTCTCTTGCCATGGCATACAGGAAGTAGTATCCGTAGATGCCGCAGGTGATGATCGTCAGAACGATGTAAGCCACGAGCGTACGGTCGGTCTTCAGCGGGCCGCCGCTGGGCATGTTGCCCTGGTTGTTTACTTCATTGCGAATGTCGTTGAATGCGCTGCCAAGAGAAGCTTCTGCCTGACCAAAGAGATTCTTTGCAGCTGCGCCAGCGTTATTCATGGCGTTGGTAACCTTTGCACTGGTAGAGATCGGTGCGCCGCAATTCGGGCAATTATTCGCACCTTCCGGTACTTCCGTACCACAATTACTACAGAACATTTTAATTCCTCCTCATTGTCTAAAAATAAATGTGAATGCTCGATACAAGAATCCGTTCTGCGGCGCAAACTCTAATACGCCGTTCGCAGGGTCACAGATCCGAATCACATATATAGTAACAAATAAAACAACAATTGTAAATATCGAAATTTTATCAAGAAGCTTTGGAATTCGGCGGCGAAAAATCAGGTAGAGCGCTGCAAACGGAAGAATGTATACCAGCGGATGATAGTGCCAAGCCTCAGCGAAGCGAAAACGCAGGAGTGCGAAGATGGCGCGGGTCATGCCGCAGCCAGGGCAGGAGACGCCGGTCAAGAAATGAATGGGGCAGCCAATGCCCGTAAAGTGGAAAAAGACATACAGCAAAACAACCGCCAAGACTGCGCCGGCGGCATCGAGTAGGGCTTTCTTATGAAGCTTATAGTAGTCCAACAGTTTTTTCATGATTCGCCCTGATACAGTATCTCCAAAATGGATTGTAGTTCCGTAAGGTCGATTCCGCTGCGCTTCGCGATCTCGCAGGCATCGGTAAGGTGCTCTTCGATCTGTCGCAGGTTGGTCTCGCGGAGTAGCTCAGCATTCTGACCCTTCACAAAGCTTCCCTTTCCCGTGTAAGACTCAATGAAGCCCTCGCGCTCGAGTTCTTCGTAGGCGCGCTTGGTCGTGATCACGCTAATGCGCATTTGCATTGCCAGATTACGCATCGAAGGGAGAGCCTCCCCTTCGGCAAGCTCTCCGCTAATGATCATGGCTTTGATCTGATTGACGATCTGCAAATAGATCGGATCGTTTGATGAATTTGACAGGATGATGTCCATGGTTCCTCCTGCATGATAAACGCGAAATCTCCTTCGCATAGTTTATCATAATTTCTTTGATTTGTGTATTCTTTTATGCTTTGTTCCTGCGAAGGCGGAGCAGGTTTTTTTCGAAATTTACGTTAGTCGTCATAGGTCATCGCCCCCTTTCTAAATAACGCGCAGGATATGCGGTAGGATACGTAAACTAGCAGAATAAACATGTGAGGCAAAAGTAGGATGCAGACCAGGGCCGGGTAGGCTACGCCTAGCAGAATTGCCATAATGGAGTCATTGTCGGCATGCGACATCATGCTATGTAACAGATTGTTGATGCCTCCTTTTTCCATAATAGCTGAAATGTCACCAAACAGTCCGTAAACAATGGCGCAGCCAAAGAGGAGCAAGAGGAACACGGTTTTGATGTGTGTTCCGTGCTTTCCGAAACCAATCAGGAAAGGGATGGCGAGGCTTTGTACCGCTACGCTCATGATGAGTAAGGCTAAATGAATGAGACTGTTATTTAGGAGCGTTCCATATATTGCGGACAGAACGAGGTCATAGATTTCGCAGTAAAGAAAGGTGAAGAAGGCGATCAGGAAGCATTCATAATACTTGCTGGCAATAAAACCCTTGATGCCAACGGGGCTTGCGCTGAAATAATACCGCGTTTTTTTACCCAGATCCGTTTGCATCATCATGGATTGGACGGAAAGCGAGCACATAAAGAAGAGCAGGGCATTTGTCATGGATAAAAGCGCGACATTTGCCATGAAGCTGGGATCATCTTTTGACATGGTGGTGCGCATGAAAAAACTGACAACGATCATTATCACGGCATAAAAAAGGCCCATGGCGAGAAATCCGAAAAGCATTTTTCGATTTAAGTAGAAATCCTTGCGGATCAAGCCAATCATAGGTTGCCTCCTTTCTTTTGGGTGACTCCCTTGGTACCGCCCTTTATGAGGCGCCTTTTGTCTAAAATGGAAACGGATAGGAAATAGCTTCCGATGATCAAAAGCATTGCGATCAATAGTGCAAGGGGTTTTAAGATGTTGAAAAAGGGAGCGCTGGTGAGAGCCTGAAGCTTTTGAAAAATATGTTGCACGTAATCTAAAATCTCAGCGTCTTCATGGTGAGTGAAAATGAAAAAGTTTATGGCACTGAGTACGTATGCCAAAGTTAACAGGATGACGGGGATGGCGAATAATGCATTGACAAAGTCCATGTTTTGCAAGGCATAGGCGATAGGCAAGAAAATGGAACTAACCATCATGACCAGCATGGCGCTTACGAAAAAGAGGAAAAGCATGCCGTCAGGAATGCCTTGACCAGAGAGCGCGCAGGCAATTATGAGGTGAAGGAAACCTAGTAGGAAGGCACAGCCCGTCATGAGCAAGTAAGCGAGATACTTTGCACCAATATGTTCCCGAATGGTTCTGGGGGAAGACAGGGCATATTTGAGCCAAGGCGTCTTAAAATCAACGCCCAAGACCTGGAAGATGGCTTCCGGTGCGGTGACAAGAAGGATAAAGTATCCAAATATGGCTGCCGTGGGGACCATAGGTAATTGCGCAGATAGATCCTCTGCGGAGCAGTATTTCGCGAGATTCCCAACCTGCATGCTCAGTGCAAAAAGGTCGGTCAGAAGGGCAAAAAGGCCATAAACCAACAGGCAGGTGACCAGGGTTTTTCTGGTAAGATGAAGTTCTCTGTAAATGAGACTTAGCATTTGGCATTCTCCTTTATAACTCAGGCTCACTTAAGAAATAGTGCTAAATGTCTTGGAATGATCGTTGCGGCCGGCGCTGACATAGAAGAGCATGATCTCTTCGAGGGTGGTCTTGTCGAGGACCAGACCACTGTAATTCTTGGATGCCAGATGGCGGTCAGACACCATGACTTCCGCGCCAAAGTCGGTAAGTCGCGCGGCAACGTAATCTTTGGGATCGATCTGTGCGAAGTCTGCCTTGGAACATTTGATCACGCCGTGATTGTCCAGGATTTCATCCTTCATGCCCGTGATCAGGATCTGCCCGCAGTCTATAAAGGTGACGTAGTCCGCCACCTTTTCAAGGTCGGAGGTAATGTGAGAACTCATGAGGATGCTGTGGTTTTCCTCCTGAATAAATTCCAAAAAGAGATCCAGAAATTCATTGCGCACCACCGGATCAAGTCCAGTCGTTGCCTCATCCATGACGAGGAGCTTCGCATGATGTGAAAGGGCGGAAGCAATCTGCAGTTTCATCTTCATGCCCTTGGAGAATTGGCTGAATTTTTTCTTGGAGGGAAGCTGAAAGCGATCCAAATAGCTTTGGAAGATCGCCTCATCCCAAGTCGGGAAAACGCCGCGCAGGATCTTGCCCAGCTGCTTTGCGTTTAGGTCTTCGGCAAAGGGAAGCTCGTCAAATACGGCCGCAATCTGATTCTTGATCTCAGTTTCCTGCTTCTCGTGGTCTAGACCAAGAATCTTGATCGTTCCTTCGTCCTTCTTAATGATGCCAAGGATGGAATTGATCGTCGTAGTCTTTCCAGCACCATTCTGGCCGATAAAGCCCATGATGCTGCCGCTCGGTACGTTAAAGCTGACGTGATCCAGGGTAAAACCGTCATAACGCTTGGTCAGATCTTTGATTTCTATGGCATTTTCATATGCAGGTGCTTCCATCTCATTTCCTCCTGATGCGTACATAATGTATATATCGGATATACACAATATAACACCCGAAAAAGAGTATGTCAAGAGGATAATTAATTTGACATTCTGACCATTCAGGCCTATGATAATATTAGAATGATATTATGGAAATGGGATCTGGACTACGAACGAAAGTAACGCGAAAGGGGAAGTTTGTCATGAGTGATTTTGTACAACGACGCTTGGGCGTAAAAAGAAGGATTCTCATTGTGGAAGACGAGGAGATCAACCGCCTCATTTTGTCCAATATTCTTGAGAAAGAGTTCGACGTGTTAACCGCGGCAAACGGGCAGGAAGCCTTAGAGATCGCGCGCAGGGAGTATAACAGGCTCTCACTGATCCTGCTGGATCTTTTGATGCCGGTGATGGACGGCTATACTTTTTTGGAGGAAGTGAAAAAGGAGCCGGGGATCAAGGGCATTCCCGTAATCGTTCTGACTTCCGAGCGGGAGGCTGAGGTACAGAGCCTTAACATGGGCGCGGCGGATTTCATCGCAAAGCCCTACGACGCACCGGAGATCATCCTTGCGAGGATCGCGCGCGTCATTCAGCTTTATGAAGATAAGAACATCATCACGGCAACGCAGTATGATGCCCTGACGGGACTGTACAATAAGGAATTCTTCCTGAAATATGCCACGCTTTTTGATCAGTATTATCCCGATGATGAAAAAGAGATCATGGTGATCAACGTGAACCGTTTCCACGTGATCAACGCCATGGAGGGCAGAGAGTACGGCGATAAGGTGCTCGCTGCGATCGGCAAGAGCATTAAGGAGCACGTGACGGAGAGCATGGGCGTGGCCTGCCGTTACAACGCGGATATTTTCTATGTCTATGGTAAGAACGAAGGACATGAGGAAAAGCTCATGCAGACGATCTGCGATGCGTTAAAGCCCCTCTTGGAGGATGCGGACGAGCGCATTCGCATCGGCGTATACAGCGGCATGGACATTGGGGTGGACCTGTCAAGGAGTCTGGATCACGCGATGTTAGTCTGCAACGGCATCAGTGACAAATACCATCGAAAGATCGTTTATTACAACGCACAGATCCAGGAGAAGGAACATCTGGAAGAAAAGCTCATGCATGACCTCGACAGGGCGCTTTCGGAGAAGCAATTCAAGGTATTCTATCAGCCCAAGTATGCAGTGCAGGGCGATAAGCCGACGCTGAGCAGCGCCGAGGCGTTGGTGCGTTGGATGCATCCGGAGCTTGGCATGATCAGCCCCGGAAAGTTCATTCCTCTGTTCGAGCAAAATGGCATGATCGGCAAGGTGGACCGTTTCGTTTGGAAGGAGGCCGCAAGACAGATCGCCGATTGGCGTAAGCGTTTTGGCGTGACCATTCCGCTGTCCGTGAACGTTTCCAGAGTGGACGTGCTGAATGAGGAGCTGGCGGGCGAGCTTCGAACCATCGTGGACGAAGCGGGCGTTGACGCAAAGAACTATTATCTGGAGCTGACGGAGTCTGCCTACGTGGATGACCAGTCGCACATCGTTACCATGGCGCAAAAGCTTCGGGAAGCGGGCTTTAGCATTGAGATGGACGATTTCGGAACCGGGTATTCTTCGCTCAACATGTTGACAAGCCTGCCCTTCGACGTATTAAAGCTTGACATGGTATTTGTTCGGAACATTCATAATGACTCGAAGGCCTATCGTCTCGTGGAATTCGTCATGGACGTGGCGCGCTTCTTAGGCGTTAAGGTAATTGCTGAGGGCGTGGAATACCTCGAGCAATATGAGATATTGAAAAAACTCGGCTGCGACGTGATCCAGGGCTATTACTTCTCAAAGCCCGTCTGCGCAGAGGAATTTGAACGCTTCATCAAGGAATAATGGAGGGTGATGACATGACGATCGATGATTTGAGAAATCTTGGAGCAAACGTGGATGAGGGAGTTGCGCGCTGCGCCGGGAATGCGACCTTTTACGTAATGCTTGTACCGAAGGCCCTGGAGATTTCCCGCTTTGAAACGCTGGATCAGTGCGTCAAGGCAAAGCAGTTTAAGGAGGCCTTTGAGGCGGCACATGCCCTAAAGGGTGTTTTGGGAAACCTTTCGTTGACGCCGATCTATGAGCCGATCTGCGAGATCACGGAGCTTCTTCGTACAGAGCAGGACGTGCCCTACGAAGCGCTTCTGGAGACCATTTGGGCAGCGAGAAACCGTTTCGCGGAAAAGATTTGATGCAGGCATAGTTTTTTTGAAGAGAACTTTATTGGGAGGAAATGGAAATGGTAAAGCACGTGATCTTATGGGTACTGAAGGATGAATTCGATGCTGCGAAGAAGGCAGAGATCAAGCAGGGCATCAAGGAAGGCTTAGAGGGACTAAAGGGAAAGATCCCGGGACTT
>JAFPRF010000069.1 GCA_017400965.1 Lachnospiraceae bacterium | reverse complement strand
GCTCCAGCTCCACGTTCTCGCGAATCTGATCGAGAATGTCCTTCTCGATCTCCAACTGGTATTCACAAAGCTCTAAGTACTTGCGATAGTTTTGATACTCCGTCCACTGCTCCTTGTCATAGGTCACAAGCCGCTCCATCAACTCGGCGCGGTTTAGGAAATCGCCCATGCCCGAAAAACCGGAAAGAAGCTCGCTGGCGAGGGTGGTTCTCTTTTCATACATCTGCTGCGCGCGGACGATCATGTTGTCCATCTGCCCAGTTTCGCGCGCATAGGCGTCCTCCACCTGCGCCTGCGTGTCCAAAATCTCCTCTTCCTTTGCGGCAAGGTCGGCCTTCAGCTGATTCACGTGCTCCTCCACGAGCGCGATCTGCTCGTCGAGTTCGGCAATGTACTTATTCAGGTCTTTTTTCTTGGACTCTAAGTTTTTCTTGATCGACTGCACGTCGCTCAGATTTTTCTTCAGACCGTTTCGTTCCTTCTCTGCCTGGGAGATCTGGTCCTGCTTTTCGCGGATGGACTGCAAAATAGAAGCGTCGCTGCTTTTCGCAGCGTTACTCCTTGGAATGCTTCCACTCCAGATCCAGAAAAACAGCGTGGTCAGACACAGCAGGAACGCTGCGGACAAAATTCGCTTTTTTCTCATAGACTCTTCTCTGCCAAAATTAAACTCTCAGACGCTTTCTGATCGAAAGCACGCTTCCAAGGAAACCAATGCCAACGCCGATGGCGAGACAAACGGGGGTCAGGAAATGGAAGATCTCCTGCGCCGTTAAAATGCCAAGCCTTGAGCTGAGCGTCGGGAAGCGCAGCGTTACGTACTCAATGGCATACTGATACATGTAGAACAAAATGATCAGCGGAATGCCTGCACCGATGAAGCCGATGATCATGCCCTCCACGACGAAGGGAGAACGCACAAGGAAGTCCGTTGCGCCGATGTATTTCATGATGCTGATCTCCTGGCTGCGCACGGCGATGCCGACCGCAACCGTATTGCTGATCAGGAAGATGCTGACTGCAAACAAAACGATGATGATGCCCGCGGAAACATAAGCGATGATCAGGTTGGTACCCGTTAAGGTATTCGCGGTGGACTCATCGAAGTTCACCTTTCTCACCTCAGGGATGCTGTAGAGCCAGTTCACGAGCGCGTCCTGCTGACTGACGTCGGCAAGGAACACCTCATAGCTGTTCTCACCGCGCAGCGGATTGTCCTCATAACCGATGGCGTAATCTTCGCCGAAATACTCGGGACCAAACTTTGCCCAGGCTTCCTCATCGCTGGTAAATTTCACCTCGGAGACTTCCTCTCTTGCGGCGATCTCTCTGCCCAGCTCCTCGATGCGCACCTCGGAAGGGATCTGTCCCTCGGGATGCACGTAGTCCTCGCGATGCTCCACGTTCGCGTTCAGATAGCAAAGGTCATACTCCGAATGGAAAAAGACGGTAACCGAAACGCTCTTTTCCGCGTTCATGACCATGTGCTGGAAATTCGTGATAATGGCGTAAAACGCGCCGAACAAAAACAGGCAGGCCGTGATCGTCGCTACGGACGCCAGCGAAAAGAGCTTGTTGTGCATGATATTCGCGATGCCCTGCCGAAATACGTAAAACAATGAATTAATCTTCCTCAACATACTCACCTTCCTCTTGATCGCTGACGATCACGCCCTTTTTCAGCGCAATAACGCGCTTGTGCATGCTGTTCACGATCTCGCGGTTATGCGTGATCATGACCACGGTCGTCCCCTGGGCATTGATCTCCTCCAAAAGCTCCATGATGCCCCAGGCGTTCTGCGGGTCCAGATTACCAGTGGGCTCGTCTGCGAGCAGGATTGCAGGCTGATTGATCAGAGCGCGCGCCAGGGCGACTCTCTGTTGCTCTCCTCCGGAAAGCTCACGGATCTTTGCCTTATACTTTCCCGCCAGGCCCACGGTTGCAAGGATGGTGGGCACGTTCCTGCGGATCTCCTCCGTGGGAACCTCTAAAATGCGCTGTGCAAATGCTACGTTCTCATATACGTTTCTGTCCGTCAAAAGGCGGAAATCCTGAAATACAACGCCGATCTGACGACGATACTTCGGGATCTGGCGATGGCGAAGCTTGCCTGCGTCCTGTCCCATGACGTATACGCCGCCCTCAGTGGCCTTCAGCTCGCGCATAAGGAGCTTAAAGAGCGTGGATTTACCCGCGCCGTTCTCGCCGACAATAAACACAAACTCACCGGGCTTAATGCTCAGATTCATGTTGCTGACTGCTGCAACACCGGCGGAATAGGTCTTGCTGACATTCTCCAAATAAATGATGCCTTTTTCTTCGATAAATTCTTGCCTCTGTTTTTCTCGTTCTTCTTTCTTGCTCATATATGTTCTCTCTATCCTTGTTTTCGCGCTCATAATCATGGGCTCCCATTATATAAGACGAAAATGGGAGCCCGTCGGTTTCATCCGGACTTAATATTCCATGCTTTCCATGTACTTCATGTACTTTACGACCATTAATGCGATCTTGAAGGTGATGGCGTCCTCAAATACGCGAAGATCCAGGTTTGTGGTCTTCTGCAGCTTATCAAGGCGGTACACCAAGGTATTTCTGTGGATGAACAGTTGTCTGGAGGTCTCGGAGACGTTCAGGCTGTTCTCGAAAAACTTGTAGATCGTGGAGAGGGTCTCCTCGTCGAACTCGTCAGGGCTCTTTCCGCCGAAGATCTCGCGGATGAACATCTTACACAGGGGGATGGGCAGCTGATAAATAAGACGCCCGATGCCCAGCTCGCTGTATGCGACGATGTCTCTGTCGTCGAAGAAGATCTTTCCTACGTCGAGAGCCATCTTTGCCTCCTTGTAGGAACGGCTGACCTCCTTGATCTCTTGGATCACGGTACCGTAAGCCACGCGCACCTTCAGGCCTTCCTTTTGGAGGAAGCTGCAGAGCGCCTTGGCGGATTTGTCGATCTCCTTGGCCGCGTTGACGTCGGTCAGGTCCTTGACAACGATCACGTTATTCTCGTCCACGGCCGTGATAAAGTCGCGGCTGTTGGCGCCGAAATGGTTTCTCGTCAGTTCCAGCGCATTATTGTCCTTGCGGTTGCCGGTCTCGACGATCATGACCACTCTGGCAACGTCGGTCTGAATATGCAGCTTTTTCGAGCGGCTGTAAATGTCCACCAGAAGGAGGTTGTCCAGCAGGAGGTTTTTGATAAAGTTATCCTTGTCAAAGCGCTCCTTGTATGCCACCAGAAGGTTTTGGATCTGAAAGGCCACCATCTTACCGATGACGTAAACATCCTCGCCGCTGCCCGCAACGATCAGCACGTACTCCAGCTGCTGCTCATCAAAGATCTTAAAATATTGATATCCCTGGATTTCCTGGGAATCCGCGGGTGAGGTTGCAAACTCACAGGCAGCCTTCGCGCAGCTCGACATGTCGATGGTGCTGGCCACCTCCTTGCCGTCCACGTCCATCACGCACAGCTCGATTCTCGCGATGCCCTTTAATCCGTCGATCGTATTCTGTAGGATCTGATTTGAAATCATGTTTCCACGCTCCTTTGCGTCATATAAAAAACCGTATAACACATTTATACCAAAAACAGACAAAAAAAGCAATAGCTTTTTGTGCAATTTTCCGTTGTTTCCACAACAATATGCACAAAAAGCCATCATGACAATTTTTAGGGAGTCTTCTTTTTGGGGATGAAGCTGTCAAAGATCATGACGCGGAACGTATCCTGCGCCTCCTCCAGATCCTCCTGACTTTGGATGGTCCAGGCCACGTTTTCCACGAGGTAGAGCCTGCGCAGCAAACGATAGCTAAACTGATCCTTTTGCGTATGCTTGTAGGCGATGAAGTCCGGGCGAGAGAAGACGTTGAAGACCATGCTGGTCATGACAAGCTTTTGATAAAAGGGCCTGTCCGCCTCATCGACGAAGTAGTTCATAGACAGCTGGCCGCGCAAAATATGGGGATAATGTCTTCGGATCCACCAGACAACCGCTGGGTGAAAGGATTCCATGCAATAAATTCCGCGGTAGCTTTTCAAGCGCTCGCAGGCCATTTTCGCCGCGCGAATGCAATGTCCCTCAGACTTGATCTCAACGATCAGCGGTCCCCTGCCATGGATGACCTTTAGAACCTCGTCAAAGGTAGGGATTTTTTCCTGCGTTTCCAAGAGGGTGTATTGCTGCAGCTCTTCGTAGGTGCAATCCACCAATCTCTTTTTGACACCGCACATGCGCTCTAGGGATGCATCATGAAAGACGACAAGCTTTCCGTCCTTGGTCAACTGCAGATCCATCTCCGCGCCGTACCCTCCCTCCGCCGCCAAGCGAAAGGCGGTCAGGGAGTTTTCTGGAACGCCCTCTTTTGCGTTATGCAGGCCGCGGTGGGCAATGTAGACGCGCTCAAAGGGGCGCATTTGTTTTCTTCTGGGCTTCCTGGGACCAAGCATCCAAAGGTACAGGAGCGGCGCCCATAACATGATCAATAGAATACTCAAAAAGGCCATGGCTACACTCTCCGAATGGATTTCTCTCCGATCTGAATTTTTTTCTCCTTCAGGAGGTGCCCTACGGCGCGTTTGAATTCGTTCTTGCTCATGCCGGTCTCGTGGGTGATGACCTCCGGTGCAGACTTATCGGTAAAGGGCAGGGACCCTTCGTAGCTGTCAAGGAGCTCTAAAATCTTCTCCGCGTCCTTTTCGATCTGAAGATAAGCCTTCTCGCGTACGCTCAGCTGAAGTCTTCCGTCTTCGTTGACCTTGATGACTCTGGCATTTACGATCTGTCCGAGCTCCACCTCGCCGAAGAGTTCCTTCTTCGGGATAAGTGCGGAATACTTATCGTCCACGGCAACGAAGGCGCCGAAGTTGTCACTGAGCTCATAGACGCGGCCGGTGACACGGTCCTCCTTCTGATATGGGCTATTCGACAAGAGGTGCTCATAGACATTCATCGTGGCGCAAAGTCTTTCGCTCTTATCTACGTATAGGGACACGAGAACCTGATCGCCCTCGCGAACCTTCCCGCGCTGCTGCTTAAACGGCAGTAGAAGGTCTTTCTCAAGCCCCCAGTCGAGAAAGGCGCCGATCTTTCCCATCTGTGCGACGGTAAGCAGTGCCACCTCGCCCATGATGAGCTTCGGGCGCTTCGTTGTCGCGATAAGGCGATCCTTGGAATCCTTGTACAAAAAGACTTCCATAACATCGCCGACGGCAGCCTGCGCCGGCACCTGTTTGATCGGCAGCAACACTCTGTCCTCTACATTCTCCGGCTCGGCCAAATATGCACCGAACTCCAATTTCTTTACAATCTCTAATCTCTGAATCTCTCCTAAGCGCAAACTCATCTCGCACTCCTCCATATCGAAAAGCTATAGTTCAAATTCCACAACCGCGTATGCCTTACCAGAATCATCCTGTAAGGATACCACTATGCGCGTATCTTCTGCGACTACGTAAGGAATCAATACATTACCTAGGAACGCCTGCTTGCGGTATTCAGCGCGGAGCTGCTTGATAGCAGCTCCTTCTGGAAGGAATTCAAACGCCATGGCAACATATTGGCCGTTGTTGACGTGATGGTTAGCGTCCAGATGGTGGGGTAAAACCGTAATTGCATCCTTCATTTCGCCACCTGCGGGGACGGAGATCTTTCGTCCCGCATACTCCATGGGGATGCGTTCCTCGACGGGATAGCCCTTCAACATATTGTCGTCGGGCATTTCGAAGCGGCCGGTCTTTAGGTTGATAAGACTCCAGATGCTGTTGGCTTTCGCCAGGTAATTGCCCGCCTCGTCGAACATCATGAAGTTACGATACCCCATAAACTTCTGGAAATCGTAGGGGCAAGTCGCGATCGTCACCTTCTCCCCGAGTTTCGGAAGGCGGATGGGAACGATCTGCCATGAGTTGAGTACCCATACGAGGTCTCTATCCAGGCAGTAACGAATGCCTACGCCCGCGTCTTCCGATTGGAAGGTCGAGCAATCCTGAAAATAATTGAGCAGGGCCATCATGGTTAGGTTGCCCTCGCTGTCTGTCTCACTGTACCGAATTCTGCTGTCAAACTTGTACATTTGCTGTCCTTTCTAAGTCGTTACTCAACTAGTTCAAATTTCATATCTACCAAATCTAACCCGCCTTGCGCGAAGTAGAGGCGGACGGTGGTGTATCTTGAGAACATATAGGTTCTGCCGCTAAAGCTTACGGGTTTGCCAGCGGTGCCGTTCCACGTGAAGGTGCCAGAGGCGGTGCCCATGCAGAAGACGGTGACGGGAATCTGGGCGAGCTCGCCGGCGTCAGAGCTGGCGGTTAAGGTGAATTGGAACATGCCCATCTTCTCGAGGTCCAGAATAAAGCTGTAACTGGAATCACGGGTCGGCTTGAAACCACTGAGATCAACGGTAAGGTTATCGACGATGTGGTAGCAGGGCACGTCCTCCTGGCTTGCCTCGCCCTCTTCCTCGCGGCCAATGATCTCCACGGGCTCCGCGGTGCCAAGGACGCGCTTCATGGCATTGGAGCGAAGGACAACGCCAAGGATGTTGGCAGCGTTACGCTGCAGCTCTGCGCGGGTCACCTCGCCCTTAGCTAAGGATTCCAGGGTATTGTCATCATGCTTCTCGCCGTCGGCGCATACCATGTATACGTCGTTCTGGGCCATGGCCATGGCGGCGAAGTCGCGCTTATCAGGCTCCTGCCCGCGGCGGTTGATATTGGCCCACCAGTCGGTCATGGCAAGACCCGTAAAGCCCCACTCCTTTCGCAGGATGGTGGTGGTCAGGTCAAAGCTGCCCGCGGTCCAAAGGCCGTTGACGCTTCCGTAGGTGGTCATGATGGTATAGGCGCCGCCCTTCTTCACGGCGATCTCAAAGCCCTTTAAGTAAATCTCGCGCAGCGCTCTCTCGGAGATGACGCTGTCGAGGAAATGTCTTCTGGTCTCCTGGTTATTGCCGCAAAAATGCTTGATGGTACCGGTCACGCCGGCGGCATGCAGGCCGATCAGCTGGGCTGCGGCGATCTCTCCGGTCAGGAACGGATCCTCGGAGAAGTATTCAAAGTTACGGCCGTTTAAGGGGTGTCTGTGGATGTTCATGCCAGGGCCAAGGAGGCACTCCACGTGATTTGCCGTCATCTCCCATCCAGTTAAGGTAAAGAGCTCGGTTAAAAGCTCACGGTTCCAGGTGCAGGCCAGCATCGTACCTCCGGGCAGGCTGAAAGCCTTGGTGCCGCAGTCGAGGCGCATGCCGGATGGACCATCGGAGCAGCACCCGCAAGGAATGCCAAACTCCGCAAGGCGCGGTGCCACGCCGCCGAAGGCTGCTGCCGTACCGGCCGTTACCTTCGGGCTTCCCATGCCTTCGCCGCGAATGATGCAGGACAGGTCCTCATCTGAGAGCTGTCCGATAAATTTCTCTAAAGTACTCTTACCGTTTGCCACGTCGGCAAGCTTGATGCCGAGGTCGCCTGTGTAAGCGATCTCCTTCGGCAGGGCTGCGACGCGTCGCTCTGCCTCGCCCACGCGATAGGTGCCAGCAGGGATGCCCTTTCCGCCCGCATAGTCCTTCACCTCACTCAGGGGCGCTGCTTCAAAGGTGGGCTTGCCGCCATCGTTAACCATTCTCTCGAAAGGAAGTACGGGCGCCATGGCACTCTCCACCTGACGGAGTACCACGGTCTGATCCAGGCTTATGCTAATAAACGGATCCAAGATTTCGCGTACATTCTTGCCCACATGGAAGCGATATTCTCCCGCCTCAAGAAGATATGCATACTTGTGCCCCGTCGCGCCTTTGTCATCATAGGACATAAAGCTTTCAGGAGAGATCAGCACCTCCACGCGCTCACTCTCGCCTGGTTGTAAAAGCTTTGTCTTTGCGAAGCCGCAAAGCACTCTTGCAGGCTTGCCAAGCGCTCCCTGGGGCGCTTCGCAGTACACCTGGACAATCTCCTTGCCTGCAACTGCTCCAATGTTCTTTACGCCAATGTATGCCAAAATGGAGGGGCACGCCTTGTCCGTGTCGTTTGACGCAGCATATGCAAGGAATTCCCCGTACGAAAGCTGAATGCCCTCATAAAAAAAGTCCGTATAGGAAAGGCCATAGCCAAAGGGATATCTTACCTTGTCCTTTGCAAAGGTCTCAAAGTAGCGGTATCCAACGTAAATGTCCTCGCAATAATAATCCCGGTTCTGGTCACCGAAATTCGCGTTAGAGGGATAATCCTCGATCTTGTAAGCAATGGTATCCGTGAGCTTACCGGAGGGCGATACGTTGCCCAGAAGCACGTCCGCCGTGCCAAGGCCGCCCATCATGCCGCCCTGCCATACGTAAAGCACGCCGTCCGGCGTAAACTCGTCCACGAAGCTCATGTCAATGATGGACGCCACATTCAGCAGTACCACCGTCTTTTTGAAATACTTTCTGGTGATGCGGAGCATGTCCTTCTCGCCCGCCGTCAGAAGGTAAGAGCCTTCCTTGTAGGAGTTGTCCATCTCCTCGCCGGCCGTGCGTCCGATGACGATCAGCGCGGTGTCGCTGCGCTCAGCCGCCGCCTTTACAAAGTCATCTGATAAGGGCATCTCCTCCTGGCACCAGGGCTCGCCGCCCCAGCTTGCGCCCTTGTCAAAGGGATGCTCTGCGGTCCAGTCCTCGTAGGTCTTGAGAACCTCTGCATCAAGCTTGGCGCCGCGCATCGTTAGGCCCTCGGGAATGGTCACCACGTGGGATACGTTCACCATGCCGCCGGATCCCGTGCCGCTCTTATAGTAATCCAGCTGAATGCGTCCAAATACGGCAACCTGCTTTGCCGCGTCCAGGGGCAGCGCCTCGTTTTTATTCTCTAAAAGAACCACGCCTTCCGCGATGGCCTGGGTTGCCTTCTTCTGATACTGTTTCCAATCTAAGATCATACCAAAATCCTCCCTAAAATCTCGTCTTCCATCACCAGTTTCTTCGCTGCTTCCCGATACTTTTCTTCATGCAGATAGGTATGTCTGTGGGGCTTGATGGACGGCGCCATGTCGATGGCTCTGATAAAGTCTTCCTTCTTCATGCCCAGCGTTGCCACGTAATCGAAAAATCCAGTATCGTTAAAGATCTTGGTCACGCGCACGTATCTGTGGTCCTGCACCTTCGCCATGATATAAGTTGCGATGCCGACCTGTACGCCGTGAAGCTGCGGCACCTCAAGGAATTTATCCAGCGCATGGGAGATTAGGTGCTCGCTGCCGCTGGTGGGAGCGCTGCTGCCTGCGATTTCGTTGGCGATACCGCTCATGGCAAGGCTGTCGAGGAGTTCCTTTAGGAAGACCTCGTCCGTAATGTTCTCAAAGGGCGTTCTTACGAAGCTGTTCACGGCCTTCTTCGCCACCATGACCGCGAAGTCATTGAGCACCGATGCGCCCTGCTGCGCCTCATACACCCAGTCATAGAGCGAGGTGATCTTTGCCACCATGTCGCCGATGCCCGAATAAATGAATCTGACCGGCGCCGTGCGGATCACGTCCGTATCCACGACGATGCCGTAAGCCAGCTTTGCCGGCACGGAATTTCTCTTCCCGCCCACAAGGAGGGACGCCGTCGCGCTGGAGAACCCGTCGCTCGAGGAACTCGTCGGCACGCTGATAAAGGGAATGCCACGCAGGAATGCGGCGTACTTGCCCGCGTCAATGACCTTGCCGCCGCCGATGGATACTACGGCCTTCGCCGTATTCGGGATGGCGAA
Organism: Lachnospiraceae bacterium; assembly: GCA_017400965.1. Lineage (GTDB taxonomy): Bacteria > Bacillota > Clostridia > Lachnospirales > Lachnospiraceae > Acetatifactor. Next base: position 4,267 of record JAFPRF010000069.1, on the reverse strand, counting down.
CGCCAGTGGGATAATGTCCTCAATGGCCACGGTGTCGAGCTCCTGATACTCCAAAACCTTCACGCCTGCTGCCTTCATGGATTCCATGACCTTCAGGCCAAAAAGCTCGATCAGGCCGTTTCCGAAAAAGATCACGACCTCCGAGAGGTCCTCCTCCATTAAAGTCGGTCCAAGGCACCCAAGTGCCCCCTTCCCGACCTTTAAGATCACCGGTATCGAAATACTGTCATTCTTACGCATGTTTCTTCCTCCAAATTCTTACGCTTTATGTCCGCCGATCTGCTCGTTGCGCTGGATCTTCGTCGCGCCCTCCTCCAGATCAACGCCTTTCAAAACGGCGTTTTTGCCGTACCTTTTTTGCAATTTTAGGATGGCTTCCTGCACATTCTTCTCGCGGGACAGGCGCTCCTTTTCCTGCGCCTCCTCCTGCTTTTTCTTCGCCGGTGCGAGAAAGTCCTTAAAGAGGTCGAGCTGTTCGTAGGTCTCCTCCGCTGCCGCTTCCTCCCCCGTTTTTACGTGATTCGCCGTTACGGAAAGGCGCCGAACGAGGAGCGCAGGGTCCGCGATCTCTTCAAATAACTCTAAAACCTTCGCCACGATCTTCGCGGAGGAATCCGTAAACCCGCCCAGATTGATGGAGCCGTGGGCGGCCTTGGGCACCTCCCTGCCGTAGCGGTCGATCGTCACCTCGCCAAGGTACGCCTTGCGACGCGATTCGTCCTTTAGATTTTCAATGTCGTAGCCGATCATGAGGATCATCTGATCCGTCACCAGCTTTTTCGACATCATGTCGAGCACCAAAAGCTCCGTCATTTCTTTCACGACAATGCGGGTCTTATCGTATTCATAAGGGTGCTGCAATACCTGCCCGGAACCCAGGGAACTCCCCTCCGGCTGATAGCTTTTGATGTCCGCGATGGTCGTCGGCTCCCAGCCCCAGGCATGATCGATGAGGAGCTCCGCATTGATGCCAAAGATGCGATACAGCAGGTCCTCATTGTAAAACTCCGTTTCTTTTCCGACGCTGCAGCGGGCGATGTCCCCCATGGTATGGAGCCCAACCTCCGCGAGCCGCTTTGCGTAGCCGCGTCCCACGCGCCAAAAGTCCGTGATTGGCTGGTGATCCCAAAGGAGTTGCCGATAGCTCATCTCGTCCAGGCTTGCCATGCGCACGCCGTTTTCATCCGCCGGCGCGTGCTTCGCTACGATGTCCATCGCCACCTTGCAAAGATACAGGTTCGTCCCGATTCCCGCCGTGGCCGTGATCCCCGTCTCGGAAAGGACGTCACTGATCATCTTGCTCGCGAGCTGCTGCGGCGTCATGTGATAGGTATTTAAGTACGCCGTAACGTCGATGAACACCTCGTCCACGGAATAGACGTGAATGTCCTCCGGCGCGACGTACCTTAGGTAGATCTGATAGATCTGGGTGCTGTATTTCATGTACAGGGACATGCGCGGCTTCGCGGCAATATAGGTCACCTCCGGCTCCCCTTTGCGCCGCGTCGCATTCACTTCCCTGATCTTTTGCACCACTTCAAAAAGTCTGGCGCGACCAGGGATCCCATACGCCTTCAAGGAAGGCGACACCGCCAGACAAATGGTCTTCTCCGTCCTGCTTTCATCCGCCACCACGAGATTCGCGGTCAGGGGATCGAGTCCCCTCTCCACGCACTCCACGGATGCGTAAAACGACTTAAGGTCGATTGCAATATAAGATCGATCAGGCATTACTTCTTCCGTTTCTTTCTCTTCTTCCTGCACCTTTTGCATTTACAGTCCTGGGGTTCTAAGTCATTGCGGATCCCGCAAAAGACCACGACGGCTGCCAGTGCCAGCTGTCCGCTAAGGAGCAGTAAATCCTTATTCTTCAGCAAAAAATCCTTCGCCTTCTCCATCGGTACTCCTTCCCAGCCAAAGGCCTACGATTTTATCGAAATCCAAGCGTACGTCGCCCTCCAAATGGAGCCTGCGGCCTACCGCGTCTACCTTGACAAACCGCCCCGTCAGCGTTTCATATGCGCCGCCCTCCTTCAGTTCATCCGGCACAAAGTGGCGCACCGTTACTTCAGGGTGCTCGCTTTGGTGCAGCTCCAGGAAGCGTAGCGTTGCGTCCAGCCGCTCCTTTATGTTTTCATCGGGTTCCATAAACGCTTCCGTCAGTCTTCCCGTCTCATCAATGGCCGCATCATAACCGGTCAGTGCCGCGAAGGGCGAAAACTGCGCTGCGCGCTCCGAAAGCGGCATGTGCGGACGCCGCGTCGACTGATGATGCGGCAGATGGATAATGTCCTCATAAGAGCCCATGATAAATCCCCTTAATATGTCTCTGCCTTCTTCTTGGAGGTGATCCTAAAGAAGCAAAGTCCCAATAAGAACAGCACGGAGATCGGCGTGATGCCAAGGTTGATGTCGCCGGTCAGCTGGGTGAAAATGCCGACCAGAGTCGTTCCAAGGAACGCCGCGCCCTTACCGCAAATGTCATAAATTCCAAAGAATTCGCCCGACTGCTCGGGGGGAATGATCTTCGTGAAATAGGATCTCGACAGCGCCTGAATGCCGCCCTGGAACATGCCGACCAAAACCGCAAGAACCCAGAACTGCACGAGGCTTGTCAGGAAGATTGCAAATACGGCGATGCCAAAATACGCGAGAATGCAGACCGTGATGAGCTTCTCCGCCTGGAACTTCTTCGCGAGCTTTCCGAAGATGATCGCGCAGGGGAATGCCACGATCTGCGTCACCAAAAGTGCAAGAAGGAGGCCCGTGGAATCCAGGCCAAGAGCCTGGCCGTAGGAGGTCGCCATGTCGATGATGGTGTACACGCCGTCAATGTAGAAGAAGAACGCGATGAGGAACCAGAAGATCTTGCTATGCTTTCTGGCATTTGCAAAGGTTCTGCCAAGGCGCTTAAAGGTCTCCGCCACGGCATGCTCCTGGCACTCCACGTAATACTTTTGCTTATAGCTGCGGATCAGCGGCACCGTCATGCCTACCCACCAGGCGGCCGTAATGATAAACGCCAGCATCATGGCCATCTCCATGGAAAGGCCGATGGCATCCTTCTTTAAAACGACCAGAAGGCAAAGCACGAAGGGAATGCAGCTGCCGATGTAACCCCAGGCGTAGCCGGAGGTGGAGATGCGATCCATGCGGTCCGGCGTCGTTACGTCCGGCAACATGGAGTCGTAAAAGATCAGGCTCGAGGCATATCCGATCTTCGAGATGATAAAGAGCACCAAAAAGGCGAGCCAATGTCCTGCGAAGCCCAACGCCACGCAGCAGAAAGACCCGACGATCAGCGAGATCAAAAAGATCGGCTTCTTGCAGTCCTTGTTGTCGGTAAAGGTGCCGACGATGGGTCCAAGGATCGCCACGACAAGGGTCACGATGGATGCGGCGTAGCCCCAGTAAGCCAGGTAGTTGACGCTGCTAACGCCCTGCTCTGCCGCAATGTAGTTAAAATAGATCGGCATGATCGTGGTCACCAGCATCGTGTACGCTGAATTTCCCACGTCGTAAAGGATCCAGTTGCGTTCCAGTTTCGTCGTGCGGTGTTCCTTATTCATCTGCCTGCGATGCCTCCTGCGCTGTTTGGATGGTGAAGATCTCTTGAGTCTCTGGGTCGATGGAAATGAAGTTGTAACGGAAGAAATCATCCATCTCCGGGAACGCGTTGATCACGTCCACTGCCACGTCCACTGCCGCCTCCATGAGGCCGATCAGCTTCTCCGTGCTGTCGATGCACTTTTCGTTCCTCTCGTAGTTGATGATCAGGCCCTTCTTGTCGTCATATTGTCCCAAGGCCCTGAACAGTCCAAACACCACGGCGCGCTTTACCTTGCTGGGCATCACCAGCTGATCGAGCCACTTGACCATGTCCTTCATGGCCTTGAAAATGTCCTCCTGGGTCAGTCCCTCGTAAAAACGGCTGACAACGCGCGCGTTCTTTCCGGAAGGCACCAAATGCTCCGTAACTTTCGCACGGATGGGGTCCTTTCCCTCCCTTACGAGAATCTCGCGGTCCATCTCCGCCTCGATCTCCGTATGGGAGACGCCGCTTTCATCCATTTTTTCCTGTACGTACCAATGGCAGCACACATCCAGCGTAAAGTGGCACAAAGCGCCGTAAACGTACGCCAGGGACGGCCTGTAATCGCCGCTGTTTTCCTTCTGAAGGTCTTCCAAAACCGTTACCGCATGGTTAAAAAAGTAGCTTCCCGCGAGATCATGGAGCGTTCCGCCCATGCGATTCACCGGGTTCTTT
>JAFPRF010000068.1 GCA_017400965.1 Lachnospiraceae bacterium | reverse complement strand
GGTCAAGGCCTTTTTCACGAAGGATCCGGAAGCCCTCTCCCATCAGATAATTGCCGACCTTCTTTGGCGCCGCGCCAAGCGCTGCCGTGCGTTCAAAAAGGCGCGCCACGTGAATGGACTGCGTAAGAAGCCGCGCGTCATACTCTGGAAGACCATATTCCGTTTGGTAGCGCTGACACTTTTCATCGCGCCCCTCAGGCATGCGGTCTTGCAGCGCCGTGATCCATTCTTCGGAAATCTTTACGGGTGGCAAATCTGGGTCTGGGAAATACCGGTAGTCCTTCGCCTCCTCCTTCGAGCGCATGGAAAAGGACGAAGCTTTGTCCTCATCCCAGCGGCGAGTCTCCTGCGTTACGCGTTCACCCGCCTCGAGGATTTCCCGCTGGCGCTCCGTCTCCGCGGCGATCATCTGGGTGATCGCATGGAAGGAGTTTAGGTTCTTCATCTCCGTGCGCGTTCCAAGTTCGTCGCTCCCCGCTTTTCGGAGTGACAGATTTACGTCCACGCGCATCGAGCCCTCCTGAAGCTTACAGTCACTGGCCTCAAGGTAGCCGATCGTCGTGCGAAGACGCCCCAGGAAATCTATGACTTCCTCGGCGGTGCGGAAGTCCGGCTCCGTCACGATTTCAATGAGCGGTACCCCCGCGCGGTTATAATCCACTAAGGTCTGCCCTGACGCTCCGTCATGCACGAGCTTGCCCGCATCCTCCTCCATGTGGAGTTCATGAATGCGGATCCTTTTCCCGCTCTCTAGTTCCAAATACCCGTCATGACAAATGGGCAGATAGAGCTGCGAGATCTGGTAGTTTTGCGGGTTATCGGGGTAAAAGTAATTCTTTCGGTCAAAGCGCGTGTTTCGCTGGATCTCGCAGTGGAGCGCAAGGCCTACGAGGATCGCCAGCTCCGCCACCTTGCGGTTGAGGCTAGGCAGCGTCCCTGGCATGCCAAGGCAGGTGGGACATACTAGCGTATTGGGAGGCGCGCCAAAGGTCGTGGCGCAGGCGCAAAAGATCTTCGTCTTTGTCGCCAGCTCCACGTGAACCTCCAGACCGATCACGGTTTCATAGGACTGCTCATTTGCCATAGTGTTCTACCACCTTGTGATTCTCTTCCAGTACAAGACCAGCCCGAAACAGCAGGTCCTCGCGAAATGCGGCTGCGGACAGCTGGATCCCGACCGGTAGCCCCTGACCGTCCCTGCCAAAGGGAACGCTGATCGCGGGATACCCCGTAAGGTTTGCCGCCACCGTATAAATGTCCGCCAGATAAGCGCGCACGGGATCCTCAGTCTGTCCTCCCAGGCGCGGCGCAGTCTCCGGTGCCACAGGTCCTAAGATTACGTCAAACCGTCCAAATGCCCTGTCATAGTTGTCCCGCACAAGACGCCGTAACTTTAGCGCCTTTAAGTAATACTGTTCATAAAAGCCCTCGCTCAGGGCAAAGGTGCCAAGCAAAATCCGGCGCCTTACCTCCGCGCCAAAGCCCTGGCTTCTCGTTTGCCTGTATACTTCCGAAAGGCTCTCTCCAGACGCGCGCAGACCGTATTTCATGCCGTCATAGCGCTCCAGGTTCGAGCTTGCCTCCGCGCAGGCAATGGTGTAATACGCCGGCAAAGCCGCGTTGCAAAGACCCAAGTCAAATTCTTCCACGGTCGCGCCAGCGGCCTTTAGCTGGTCTGCAGCGGTCCTTACTGCCTGTGCGATCTCGGGTTGCAGGCTTTCCGAAAGAAATTCCGAAGGAATCCCGACGCGCAAACCTTCCACGCCCTCAGCGTAGGACAGAGCATCCCTTTTTCGCGTATTACTGGTCGCGTCCTTGGGATCATGAGAAGCGATCGCGTCATATACGGCCGCGCAGTCTCGCACGTCCTTCGTAATCGGGCCGATCTGGTCCATGGAGGACGCATAGGCGATCAATCCATATCTTGAAACCGTACCGTAGGTGGGCTTTAAGCCGACCACGCCACAATGGGATGCAGGCTGTCTTACGGAGCCGCCCGTATCGGATCCAAGGGCCGCAAAGCACTCTCCCGCCGCCACTGCTGCCGCGCTTCCGCCAGAGGACCCGCCCGCGCTTCGATCTTCCTGCCAAGGGTTCCTTACCGCACCTGCAAAGGAGGTCTCCGAGGTATTGCCCATGGCGAACTCATCCATGTTGGTCTTCCCGATGAGCACCGCGCCGGCTTTTCGTAGATTCTCCATGGCGGTCGCGTCATACGCCGGAACAAAGTTTTCCAAAATCCTGCTGCCCGCCGTCGTGCGAATCCCCTTGGTGCAGATATTGTCCTTCACCGCGAAGGGAACGCCGACAAGCGGACCCGTCAGTTCACCGCTCTTAATCTTCTTTTGTATCGCTTCGGCCTGTCTTCTCGCACCTTCCTCGTCAAGGGTTAAGAATGCGTGCAGCGCATCCTCCCGCGCCCTGATCCGCGAAAGCACTGCTTCCAATGCCTCCATGGCGGAAATCTCGCCCTTTCTGATCTTTTCGGTGCACGCAAGGGCCGTCATATCAACCAGTTCCATCATGGCGTCCTCCCCCCTAGCCCCTGTCGAAGGTGGCGGGCACGGCGACGAATTCGCCGCGCCGCTCCGGTGCACTTTCAAGAAGCTCTGCTACGTTCTCGAAGGGACGGACCTCATCCTCGCGAAGGACGTTCTCCGACGCTTCCTCCTCCGCGAGCACTTGGTAGAGCGGAGGCACGTCACTGGTATCCACCTGCTCCATGGCCCCAACGTAAGAAACCATGCGCCCTAGGTCACGGCGCACCGTCTCTTTTTCCGTCTCTCCGATATCAAGCGCCGCGAGGCGACTGACCCTTTCTAGTATTTCATCCGTGATCACTTGTTCCATATGCTTCTTCCTACGAAAAATCGAGTAGGAAAAGCATCCTACTCGATTTGGTTTTCATTTCATGATGTCGAATCTTTACAGTGCCTTGATGCGCTCGATCGCCTCTACGGTGTTCTCGTAGCTGCCGAAGGCATTCACGCGGAAATAATGCTCGCCGCTGGGGCCAAAGCCTGAACCAGGGGTACCAACAACGTTTGCCTTCTCCAGCAGATAATCGAAGAACTCCCAGCTGGTCATGTTGCCAGGGGTGCGCATCCAAATGTAGGGAGCGTTTACCCCGCCGGATACGGTGTAGCCAGCTGCCTTCAGACCGTCGTAAATGTACTTTGCGTTCTTCATGTAGTAAGCAACCTGGGCCTTTAACTGTGCCTGGCCTGCCTCGGAGTACACTGCCTCGCCGGCTCTCTGGATGATGTAAGGCGCGCCATTGTACTTGGTGCCGTGTCTTCTCGCCCAAAGTCCATGCAGCGCGGTGCCGTCCACCTTTAAGTCCTTGGGAACTACGGTAAAGCCGAGACGCACGCCAGTAAAGCCTGCGTTCTTGGAGAAGGACCTCAGCTCGATCGCACAGGTTCTTGCGCCCTCGCACTCGTAGATGGAGTGAGGCACGCCCTCCTCGGAAATGTATGCTTCATATGCCGCGTCATAGATGATCACTGCGCCGTTCTTATTCGCGAAGTCTACCCACTCCTGCAGCTGCGCCTTCTTGATCGTCGCGCCGGTGGGGTTGTTCGGGAAGCACAGGTAGATCAGGTCCGGGATCTCCTTGGGGATCTCGGGGACGAAATTATTCTCTGCAAGACAAGGCATGTAGATCACGTCGCTCCAGGTCTCCTTCACCTTATCATAGGTGCCGGTGCGGCCTGCCATGACGTTGGAATCCACGTAAACGGGATACACGGGATCGCCTACGGCAATCTTGTTGTCCAGGCTAAAGATCTCCTGAATGTTGGCTGCGTCAGACTTAGCGCCGTCGGATACAAAGATCTCGTCCGCGCTCACTTCGCATCCTCTCTCCTGATAGTCCTTCTTTGCGATCACGTCGCGAAGGAATTCGTAACCGAGGTCCGGTGCATATCCGCGGAAGGTCTCCGCCTTGCCCATCTCGTCCACGGCCTTGTGCAGGCTATCGATGATCGCGGGTGCAAGGGGCTGCGTTACGTCGCCGATGCTCAGCTTGATCACCTTCTTATCAGGGTTTGCCTCCTGAAACTCACGAACCTTTCTTGCCACCGTGGAAAACAGGTAGCTGCCGGGAAGCTTTAAGTAATTGTCATTCAGTTTTGCCATTGTCTTTCTAAGTCCTTTCTTATGCACTTCTATATGTCTTCAATCTGTCAGATCATGATGCACGTCTTTCGCTTATTGTCTGTACATGACCAGAACCATCTGCGCCGTTTCCACCAGTCCGGTACCGCTCTCCATGCTACTCTTTTGGAGATATCTGTGCGCCTCTTCCTCCGAGACGTTGTTTCTCTCCATCAGCACTTCCTTCGCCTCCTTGACCAGTGCTTCCTCCTGTGCCGAGCGCTTGATCGGCATGCCTTCCTTCTTTCGTCTGCGGCGCGCGATGTCATCCGTCATCATGCCAACGGTATTGACAAAGTCATTGAGCTTTAGGGGCATGGACAGACACAGTACGTCCTCTCCATACACTTCCGCCAAGACTCTCTGCGAACCGAGAAGCAGGAATTCAAATCTGGAGGGAAGGGAGAACTTCAGCTCATCATAGAGCATGTCCTCCAGCTTGTATCCGCTGATCACCAATCCGTCATGCAGCCCGTCCGCCATGTGAATGGCCTGGGCACCGGTCGTACAGACCCCGGCAACTTGGAAGCCGCTTCGCGTCAATATGCTCTTGATCGTCTTTGCTTCCTCCAATTTGGGAAGCACCACGATAATGCCTACCAAAGTCTACCTCCTAATCAATCAGGGCCATGCAACGGATCAATACTTGTACAGGTATTCCTCAAGCTCCCACTGGGTAACGCTCTCACAGTAGCGTCTGCACTCTTCTCTCTTCGTTGCGATGAAATGCTTTGCAACATGCTCGCCAAGGGCGTTCATGAGCACCTCATCCTTCTCGAGCTCATCCAGCGCCTCCATCAGCGTTCTGGGCAGCTTTTCTACCTTGAGCTCTGCTCTCTCAGCATCGGTCATGGCATAGAAGTTCTTCTCGATCTTCTCAGGGGGCTCAATCTTGTTCCTTAAGCCGTCCAGGCCTGCCTCGATGCAAAGGGCCAGCACCAGATAAGGGTTGGCTGCGGAGTCAGGGCTATACATTTCGATCCTGGTACCCTCGCCGCGGCGAATGGTCGGGATACGGAACAATGCGGTACGATTATTCTTGCCCCATGCGATGAACGGGCAGGCATCCATGTCGGTTGCCAGTCTCTTATAGGAGTTTACAAGGGGATTCGCCAATGCGGTAATGCCCTTTGCGTGCTTCATCAGTCCGCCGAGGAAGTAATATGCTTCCTGGCTCATCAGGTTGGGATCCTCAGGATTTCTGAAGATGTTTCTGCCGTCCTTAGTCAGGTTCATGTTCAGGCGCATGCCGGAGCCTTCCTGATCAGTGCGAGGCTTGGGCATGAAGGTCGCATGCAGGCCATGTCTCTTCGCGATGGTACGAACGGCCAGCTTAAAGGTCATGATGTTGTCTGCGGTGTTCAGGGCCTCATCGTAGCGGAAGGAAATCTCGTGCTGCGCGGGTGCCTTCTCATGATGGGAGCTCTCTGCCACGAAGTTCATGGCCTCCAGGGCGAGCACGATGTCTCGTCTGGCATTCTCACCGTCATCCAAAGGTCCTACGTCGAAGAAACCAGCGCGCTCGGTAGTCTTCGTCGTGGGCACCGTGTTCTCATCGGTATTGAACAGGAAGAATTCGCACTCGGGGCCAACCTCGAAGCCGTATTCCATGTCCTTTACGTGCTCTACGGCGCGGCGCAGAACATATCTGGGATCGCCCTCGAAAGGCTCACCGTTTTGACGATACACGTCGCAGACCATTCTTGCCACCTTGCCCTGCTGAGGTCTCCAAGGGAAGGTTTCGAAGGTTCCGGGAATGGGATGAAGATACAGGTCGGGCTCGTCGTAATCTACAAAGCCTTCGATGGCGGAGCCGTCAAACTTGCACTCGTTTTTCAGAATCTTACTGAGCTGGCTAGAGGTCACTGCGCAGTTTTTCAGGTTACCCAAAATATCCGTGAACTGTAACCGAATAAATTCCACGTCCTCTTCCTGCACCATTGTTACAATGTCTTCTTGCATTAAGTTTCTCATGTCGTACCCTCCGTTCTGTATTTTTTGTATCGTTTTTGTCCCTCATATAACCAAAAAGCGTACTTACCCTTCAGTAAGAACGCTTGGCTTACTAAGTATTATGATACTATTTTACCCTGTTTTTGTCAATGAAATCCCGCTTCCTGGCGGTATTTTCACGAGGAAAATCAGGGCTTATTCCTTAGTAGCTCTTTCACGCAGTGCGGCGAGCTCCTCGGGCGAAAAGAGGTATTGTTTTCCGCAGAACTGGCAGCCGACTTCGACGTCCTTGTTTTCGTCGATCATGTCCTGCAGCTCGCGTTTCCCGATGCTGATGAGGGCGCGTTCCACGCGCTGTTTGCTACAGTCGCACCGAAAGGCCGCGGGGCTCTTTGCAGTGATCTCCACGTCCATGCCGGCAAGGACGGTATTTAGGATCTCTTCGGGGGTCTTTCCGGCATCGAGCATGGTGGTCACGGAAGGAAGGCCCTTTAGGTTTTCCTCGAGTTTGGTGATGGTCTCGTCCTCGGCAAAGGGCATGAGCTGAACGATGAAGCCGCCTGCCTGGCGAACGGTGTTGTTCTTTTCCATGAGGACGCCGAGGCCTACGCAGGAGGGCACTTGTTCGGATGCCGCGAAATAGTAGGTGAGGTCTTCGGCGATCTCGCCGGTCTGGAGTTCCACCTGGCCGCTGTAGGGTTCTTTGAGGCCCATGTCCTTAATGACCGTGAGGGTACCCGGTCCAACGGCGCCGCCGACGTCGAGTTTTCCGATGCTGTTTGCGGGGAGGATGACGTCGGGCACGATGGGGTAGCCTTTGACGTGGCCGTCAGCATCCGCAGTCACGGTAAGGCCTCTCACGGGACCTTCGCCCCTGACCTGGAGGGTTAAGATGTCATCGCCCTGGAGCATGGAGCCCATCATGAGGCCGGCGCTGAGGAGTCTCCCCAAGGCAGCGGTGATCACGGGGCTGGTATTGTGGGCGGCTCTCGCCGTCTCCACGGTTTCTCGCGACGTGCAGGCGAACGCCCTTATTTGGGCGCTCGCCGCCGTCGCCCTGACAATGTAATCTTGCATGGTATGGTCTCCTGAAGAACTCGGGGCTTGGTCTGCGTGGTCTTTTTCAGGGACGTTCGCACTCCGTAGTTTTACGTAGCGGATACTAAGTTTGCTCACGGCTGTACGCATAAATGCGTCCAGCTCGTGATACGCAAACTAAGTACCGACGTAAAACACGGCCCTGAAAGAGACCACGCAGACGTCCCCTCGAGGTATCGTAAAGTTATAGTTTTTTGGTTATTTCACGGGCGACGGCGTAAACTCGCTCGGAGGTGTCACTTACTTCGCCGTCCGTGTCGGCATCACGCATGAGGATGAGTTCAAGGCCGGACTGTTCGATGAGGGATTGGATCTCTGCCGGCGTATAGCCCCTTTGCAAATGGGTCTCCGTCGTCCGCTCAAAGAGCCCATCATCACGTCGAAGAAAAATCGTGAGATCGTACTCGTTGACATGCTCTTGCTCATCGTAGTAATTCTCCCAAATAAAACTGCAATCCTCTCTGTTCTCGGCAATCACTGTATCTCCGATGACTTCGCGGTATTTGTAGTCGGTGTTGAAGTCGAAGATGAAGAGGCCGCCGGGGTAGAGGTAGTTGTTGACGAGGGAGAAAACGGTAAGGAGTTCTTCATCGTCAAGGACGTAGTTGACGCTGTCGCAGGCACTGACTACGGTGCCGACGGTGCTGTAGAGGGAAAGCTCACGCATGTCC